>CAMPCT010000050.1 GCA_946647055.1 uncultured Atopobium sp.
CAGGGGGGCGAGGTGCTGCAGCTCATCGACTGGGAGTATGCCGGCATGCAGGACCCGCACGTCGACATCGCCATGTTCGCCATCTACGCCATGTACGACAAGGAGCGGACCGACCTCCTCATTGACCTCTACTTTGCCGAGGAGGGTGGCTGCGATGACATCGTCCGAGCCAAGATCTACTGCTACATGGCCATGTGCGGCCTTTTGTGGTCCAACTGGTGCGAGTACAAGCGCAACCTCGGGGTGGAGTTTGGCGAGTACAGCCTTGCGCAGTACCGCTATGCCAAGGACTATCGGCGCCATGCCATCGAGCTGGTTCCCCAGATTGGCGGGCAGCGCTCATGAGGGTCGACAACGCCGTGCTCATGGCGGCGGGGACCTCGAGCAGGTTTGCCCCGCTGTCGTACGAGAACCACAAGGGGATGACCGTCGTGCGGGGCGAGGTGCTGGTCGAGCGTCAGATCGAGCAGCTGCTCTCGGCGGGTGTGCCCACGGTCTACGTGGTCACCGGCTACAAGGCCGAGCAGTTCGACTACCTGGCCGACAAGTACGGGGTGCGCCTCCTTCACAACCCCGACTACCTCACGAGGAACAACAACGCGTCCATCTGGGTCGCCCGCGACGTCCTGGCCAACAGCTACGTCTGCTCGGCGGACAACTACTTCTGCGAGAACCCCTTCGAGGCGGAGGTCGACGGCACGTACTACGCGGCGGCGTGGGCATCCGGCCCGACGGCCGAGTGGTGCATGACGGAGGGTCCGGACGGCTTCGTGGACTCCGTGACCATCGGCGGTTGCGACTCCTGGTACATGATGGGGCACGCCTTCTGGGGTGAGGAGTTCACCCGGGCCTTCCTGTCCATCCTCGAGCGGGAGTACGACCTCCCCGAGACGGCGGGCAAGCTCTGGGAGTCCATCTATCTGGAGCATCTCGACGTGCTCAAGATGCGCATGAGAAGGTACCCGGACGGCGTCATCAACGAGTTCGACACCCTGGACGAGCTTCGCGCGTTCGACGCGAGCTACGTGGACGACACGCGCTCCGCCCTCATCGCGAGGGCCGCCGCCGAGCTTGGGGTGCGGGAGTCGGACATCGTCGACGTCACGGCCATCAAGGGCCAGGCGGCGACGGCGACGGGATTTGGGTTCACCTGCAAGGGAAGACGATACGCATGCACGTACGGGTCGGGGACGCTCGAGGAGATCGGCGTCGCGTCCGGTCAGGCAGGGAGGTAACGGACATGAACGAGAAGGCAAGGGGCAGGGTCGACTGGATGGTGACGCTCGTCCCGTTCGCGCTCATCATGGGGCTGGCGGGGCTGCTGTTCCTCTTCCCCGAGTCGTCCAACGCGGTCATCGCCCAGGTGCGGTTCTTCTTTGGTGACACGCTGGGCTCGTACTACCTGCTCATGGGCCTCGGGGTGCTCGGCGTCGCGCTCTTCCTCGCGCTGTCGCGCTATGGCGACATCGTTCTCGGCGAACCGGGAGAGTCCCCCCAGTACAGCTTCTTCGAGTGGGGCTCGATGATGTTCACCTGCGGCCTTGCTGCCGACATCCTGTTCTACAGCTTCGCCGAGTGGGTCATGTACGCGACGAGCCCGCACATCGCCGAGCTGGGCTCGATAGCCGAGTGGGCTGGCGTCTTCCCCCTCTTCCACTGGAGCTTCATCCCCTGGGCGTTCTACCTGGTGCTCGCGGTGGTCTTCGGCTTCATGCTGCACGTGCGTAACAGGCCCCGCCAGCGCTACTCCGAGGCCTGCCGCCCGGTCATCGGCGACGCGGCCGACGGCATCTCCGGGCGCATCATCGACCTCTTCGCCCTCTTCGCCCTGCTCGCGGGCACGGCAACCACCTTCAGCGTGGCCACGCCCCTTCTCGCGAGCGTCGCCCTGAGGCTCCTGGGCGTGAACGTGTCGCGCGTCGCGGTCAGCATCATCATCATGCTCATCACCTGCGCGGTGTACACCTATGCCGTCCTGCACGGGTTCAAGGGAATCGGCTGGCTTGCCAAGGCCTGCATCTACCTCTTCTTCGGCCTGCTTGCGTACGTGGTCGTCGCAGGTGGCCAGGCACGCTTCATCGTCGAGAACGGCATCCAGTCGTTCGGGCGCATGGTGCAGGACTTCATTGGCCTCTCGACCTACACCGACCCCACCCGCACCAGCAGCTTCGCCCAGGACTGGACCATCTACTACTGGGCGTACTGGATGGTCTGGTGCATCGCGGCGCCGTTCTTCATCGGCGCGATCTCGCGCGGCAGGACCATCCGTCAGACCGTCCTGGGCGGCTTCGTCTTTGGCGTGGGCTCGACGCTCGTGAGCTTCGTGGTGCTCGGCAACTACGGCCTGGGCCTGCAGGTGAGCGGCGGCGCGGACTTCATAGCCCTGTACGAGTCCACCGGGGACCTCTACGAGCTCATCCTCTCCATCATCGACTCCATGCCCACGCCCACCCTGGTCCTCGTGTGGCTGCTCGTCACCATGATCGCGTTCTATGCCACGTCGTTCGACTCGATCGCATTCACGGCCGCGTGCTACAGCTACCGCGAGCTTGGGGAGGGAGAGAAGCCGAGCATGCCCATCCAGCTGCTGTGGTGCCTGCTGCTCATCGTGCTGCCGATCGCGCTCGTGTTCTCCGAGAGCTCGATGGCGAACATCCAGTCCGTGAGCATCATCTCCGCGTTCCCCATCGGGATCATCATGATCCTGATGATCGCCAGCTTCTTCAAGGACGCTGACCGGTACCTGGATGGGGACTAGGCCGGTTTGTCGGGGGCATGCCGAACGGATACAATAGAACGTTGTGCTTGGGCTGCCTCCAGGCACCGTGACTTGGGAGGATAGAGGGACGAGCGTGGGACAGATACTCTGGAACATAGTGGTACAGCCGCTGGTGTACCTCATCGAACTCGTCTTCTCGCTCTTCTATCGCTTCACCGGCTCGCCCGGCATCGCGATCGTGGGCGTGAGCCTCGCCGTGAACCTGTTCTGCCTCCCGCTCTACCGCATGGCGGACGCCGCACAGGAGCGCGAGCGGGCCAAGCAGGCGAGCATGGAGCGCTGGGTCAACCACATCAAGAAGTACTTCAAGGGCGACCAGCAGTACATGATGCTCTCCGCCTACTACCTCGAGCAGAACTACCACCCCATCCAGGCGCTGGTGGGGTCGCTCTCCCTGCTCCTGCAGATCCCCTTCTTCATGTCCGCGTACTCGTACCTCTCCAACCTCGAGATGCTCAGGGGCGCCTCCATCCTCTTCCTGAACGACCTCGGTGCCCCCGACGCGCTGTTCAGCATCGGTGGCTTCGACGTCAACGTGATGCCCATCGCCATGACGCTCATCAACTGCTTCTCGACCTACGTCTACACCAAGGGGCTCCCCCTGCGCGACAAGGTCCAGGCGTACGGACTTGCGGCCATCTTCCTCTGGCTCCTCTATGACAGCCCCTCCGGCCTCGTCTTCTACTGGACCTGCAACCAGGTGTTCTCGCTGGCCAAGAACGTCTTCATGAAGGTCCTCAAGGACCCGCGCACGTGGGCCCTGGTGCTGGAGCAGGTGGCCGTCTGCGCGGCGGTCGGCTGGCTGGTTGCCACGGGCAAGCTCTCGACGCGCAAGGCCCTCGTCGTCATCGGGGCGGCGTTCGTCCTCTTCGAGCTGGTGTGGGTCCGGGCGTGGAGGACCCGCCACGCGGGTCCGGGCGACGCGAAGCCCGTCGTCGAGGGGAAGGCGCTCACGGCGCAGTTCCTGCTTGCCGGGATCGTGCTTGTCGCCCTGCTGGGCATGCTCATCCCGTCGGCCCTGATCGCCGACTCCCCAGCCGAGTTCCTCGACTTTGGGAACCTCGAGAACCCGCTCATGCACATCACGCACACGGCCAGCGTCTGGGGTGGCGTGGTCCTGCTGTGGATGGGCATCTTCTTCTTCCTCACCCCCGGACCTCGTCGCGCCGTCTATGGCCTGGCCACCTGGGTCCTCGCCGGTGTCGGCCTCGTCAACTACTTCCTCTTCAGCGATGGCCTGGGCACCATCTCGACCACGCTCGTGTACGACAACGACGTCATCTACTCGGCAAACAGCCAGCTCGTCAACCTCGCTGCGCTGGCGGCGCTTGCCGTCGTGCTCTTCCTGGTGTGGAAGAAGGCCAACCGCATCGTGACCCCGGTCCTCGTCGTCCTGGCCGTCTCCATGGTGGCCCTTTCGGCCGCCAACATGGTGACCATCAACACCGCGTACGCCGAGGCGTGCGAGCGGGTGGCCGCCGATGACAGCGCGCTCGTCAGCGAGGACGGCGTCCCGCGGCAGATCTACCACCTCTCGCGGACCGAGCGCAACGTCGTGGTCATCTTCCTCGACCGCGCCATCTCGGGCTACATTCCGTACATCCTCGCCGAGCGGCCCGAGCTCGAGACGCAGCTCGACGGCTTCGTCTACTACCCCAACACCATCTCCTTCGGGTCGAGCACCAACCTTGGCGCCCCCGCGCTCTACGGTGGCTACGAGTACACCCCCTCCGCCATCAACGCCCGTCCGGACGAGAGCCTCAGGGACAAGCACAACGAGGCCCTGCTGCTCATGCCGACGCTGTTCTCGGAGGCCGGTTACCAGACGACCGTCGTCGACCCTCCCTATGCGGGGACCTACGCCCACGTGTCCGACCTCTCGCTCTACGACGGCCTCGAGAACACCGAGGCGCTCAACCTCGCCGATGCCTACACGAGCCTCTACAAGCAGCGCCACGGCATCACGCTGGGACGCAACATGAACAGGCGCTTCTTCATGCACGGGCTCTTCAAGGCGGTGCCCCTCTTCCTGCGCGGCCTCACGTATGACAACGGCAACTACCTCTCGACCGAGATCACCAACCCCACGCGCGGGACCCTGCTGAGGGAGTACTCCGAGCTCGAGGTCCTGCCCGAGGTCACCGACGTCTCGGGCGAGAGCGGCGGCTTCCTCCTGATCTGCAACGAGACGACCCACGAGCCCGACATGCTGCAGCTCCCCGACTACATCCCCGCCGACAACGTGAACAACGAGGGCCTCGAGGACATGTCGCGCTTCACGCTCGACGGGCGCACGGTGCGCATGGACGGCGACCCCACCCTTGCCGAGATGCGCCTGGGGCACTACCACGTGAACATGGCGTCGCTCATCGAGCTGGGCAAGTGGTTCGACTGGATGCGCGAGCAGGGGGTCTACGACAACACGCGCATCATCATCGTCTCCGACCACGGTCGCGGCCTCGAGCAGTTTGACGGCTGGGACATCGACGGCCACGTGATGAACATCCAGAACGTGAACCCGCTCCTGATGGTGAAGGACTTCGACGCCCACGGATTCGAGACCTCCGACGAGTTCATGACCAACGCGGACGTCCCGACGCTGGCAACGCAGGGTGTCATCGAGGGGGCGACCAACCCCTTCACGGGCGTCGCCATCACCTCCGACGAGAAGTACGCCCACGACCAGCTCGTCACGTCGTCGCAGAACTGGGAGACCAGCGAGAACAACACCTTCGACACCACGGACTCCCCCTGGTACTCCGTGCACGACGACATCTTCGACCCCTCCAACTGGAAGCGCATTGAGGAGGTCGAGCAATGATAGCCCTCTCCCTGCACGGCGGCCTTCTCGCCAGCTATATCGACCCCGGTACCGGCAGCATGCTCTTCACGCTGGTGATCGGCGTCGTCAGCGCCAGCTACTTCTTCTTCCGGAAGCTCTTCGTGTACCTCAAGTTCCTGCTGACGGGCGGCGGCGCAAAGACCAAGACGGCACGCATGCCCTACGTCATCTTCTCCGACGACAAGCGCTACTGGAACGTCTTCGAGCCCATCTGCGACGAGCTCGAGCGCCGCGGCATCGAGGCGTTCTTCTGGACCTCCTCGGACAACGACCCCGCCCTGGAGCGCGACTACGAGCACGTCACCTGCGAGTTCATCGGCGAGGGCAACCGGGCCTTCGCGCGCCTCAATACGATGAGCGCCGACGTCTGCGTGGCGACGACGCCCGGGCTCGGGGTGTTCCAGTGGAAGCGCTCCAAGGACGTCGACTGGTACGTCCACGTCAAGCATGGCGTGGACACGAACGGCGGCTACCGCATGTTTGGCACCGACTTCTATGACGCCGTCCTCAACACCGGCGACTACATGGGCGACGAGATCCGCGAGCTGGAGCAGCTGCGCGGGCTGGCCCCGAAGGAGCAGGTGACCGTGGGGTGCACCTTCATGGACGCCATGATGGAGCGCAAGAAGGCCCTTCCTCCCGTGAAGAACGACCACAAGACCGTGCTGCTGGCGCCGTCCTGGGGCGAGAGCGCGCTGCTCAGCGTCTATGGGGGACGCATCATCGAGGCCCTGCTGGCCACCGACTACGACGTCATCGTCAGGCCCCACCCGCAGACCGTGACGTCTGAGGCCGCGCTGCTGCACGACCTCATGGAGCGCTATCCCGAGAGCGACCGCCTCAGCTGGAACTTCGACAACGACAACTTCGACGTTCTCTCGCGTGCCGACATCATGGTGAGCGACTTCAGCGGCGTCATCTACGACTACGCGCTCATCTTCGACCGCCCGACCATCTATGCGGAGGGGCAGTTCGACCCCAACGTCTACGACGCGGCGTGGTTCGACCACCCGCTGCGCAAGTTCTCGCACTTCCCGCTCATGGGACGACCCCTGCGTGCGGAGATGCTCGACAACATGCAGGAGGTCCTCGACACGGTCCTTGTGGACGAGGAGCTGGCCGCGGGGCGCAAGCAGGTCTCGGACGAGGTCTGGCAGCGCAAGGGCGAGGCAGCCAAGAACATCGTGGACTACCTGGTGATGGCGCGCGAGAGGGTCCTCGCCTCAAAGCAGGCCTGACGCAGAACGCGCACATGGAGCCACCCAACAGGCCAAACCATTGGTAGAATATATGGGATACGGCCATCGAGCGACCAAGGGGAAGCTCGACGCGCTACGGTGAGGGGTACGTTCGGTACTGGCAGGGAGGAAGCGATGGGTATCGTACCTCGTGCGTCAATCAGGGAGGAGAAGCGAGGGACGCTGGCCCTTGTGCTGGCAGTCGCCACGCTCGCGCTCCTTGGCCTGCTCGTCCTCCCGCGTACCGCCCGCGCCGACAGGGTCGTCTCCGTCTCCAACCCCGAGTACGAGGCCGCGCTGGAGCAGCTGAACAGCATCTCAGAGGAGTACGACGCCCTCACGCAGGAGCAGAACCAGACGCTCGCGCAGCTGGAGGACGTCCAGCGGCAGATCGCGGACACCGAGGCGCAGATCGCCGACGTCCAGCAGCAGATCGAGACCGGGCAGGAGGAGCTTGCTGCCCAGCAGGACACCCTTGCGGGCCACATCTCCGCAAGCTACAAGTCCGGCGGCGTGAGCTGGCTCGGCATCCTCTTCTCGGCAACCTCGTTCGAGGACGCCGTGTCCAAGTTCTACTACCACAACGCCATCAACGAGGCCCAGGTCGCCGAGATCGAGTCGATCAACGAGAAGAAGGCCGAGCTCCAGGAGCAGAGTGACGAGCTCCAGCGGCTCCAGGACGAACTCCTCGAGCAGGAGGCCGACATCAAGGAGCTGTACGACCAGCAGCAGGAGCGCGCGGAGGAGATGTACGACCGCCAGCTCAGGGCGGCCGAGCTCGTGGAGTCGCTCCCCAGCGAGATCCTCCAGACGATCGAGGAGGACCCGCAGGAGCTCGTCAACGAGGCCCAAGCGGCCATCCACGCCGAGGAGGAGCGCGCCGCGGAGGAGGCCAAGCCCGAGGAGTCAAAGCCCGAGGAGGCCAAGCCCGCCGAGGAGGAGAAGCCTGCCGAGCAGAAGGAGGAGACGCCTGCCCCCGCGCAGCCCACGTCCTCCGCGCCGAGTGGCACGCTGCAGCGGCTCATCGACACCGCCTACGCGACGGGTCCGACCCGTCAGGACTGGGGCTGCTCCGGCTGGGTCTACATCGTGTTCGACACCGCGGGCATCTCCGACTACTCGGGCAGCGCGGCGTACTTCTACAACACCTGGTGCTTCAGCTCCGACCGCAGCCAGCTGCGACCCGGCATGATCATCGCGGTCAACAACACCGGTGGCTCGGCCGCAGGCCGCATGTACGGGCACATCGGCATCTACCTGGGCAACAACACGGTGCGCCACTTCACGCGCGGCCAGGTCTTCGACATGAGCCTCGACGATTGGTGCCGCAGCTACGGAAGCGTCTGCACCCCGCGCTGGGGCTGGAACGGCGGCGTGGTGCTGTCGTAGCGCGTGGGCCGTCTCACGGTATGACGACGGCGTCAAACATGTATGCGTAGGAGTCACCGACGAACGGGCGGATGTCGTTGGTGTAGGCGTACTTGCGGCGACCCCGATGGACGAAGCTCGCGACTGCCAGGTCGACCTGCTCGGCAAGCTCGGGCTGGTCGGCGCAGACCGCAGGCGAGATGATGCGTGGGTCGCCCAGGGCACGAATGCCCAGCATGTAGTTGGGCTTGTTCCTGATCCATGTCGCGAGGCTCATCTCGTCTGCGAGCACGGCCGACCGCTCCGTGTCCTCGAACGCGGCATACATGTCGGAGAGCGTGTCATAGGCGCGCAGGGGCTTGTCGGGCAGCGCCGCCTGCACATACTGCTGGGCGTAGGTGCCGTTGCACACCATGAGGTCGACGTCGTCGAGCTGGGACAGCGAGCTGTACGCGTCCTCCTTGCGGGAGACGAGGCCGAGCGCAAGGGAGTAGAGGCCAGTCGCGAGGAAGGCCTCGCCCGCACGCTCGTCCACGTCCGACATCTGGAGGAGCGACACGTCGACCTCGCCGGAGAGGAGCGCGTCATAGCGCTGTGGCGGGTCGAGGCACACGAAGCGTGGGGCCACGCCGAGGTATTCCGCCAGGTGGAGGGCAAAGTAGTGGTCGAACCCATCGTAGGCCCCGGTCTCGTTGATGAAGCCAAAGGGGGTGTTGTCGGAGGAGATCCCGATGTTGAGGTACCCGGAGGCGTGGATGTCGTCGAGGGAGCGAACGCCGACGACCTCGGGCTGTGCCTCGTCGTCTGCAGTAGAGCAGCCTGCCAGCGCGGCCATCAGGGCAAGGCCTTGCAGGCCAAGGAACGACCGTCGTGAGATGTTCGGTGTGGTCTTCATGAGAGCTCCCGTGATGGCTGCCCGGCCTGCGGCGACATGTCCTTCCGGAGACGGGCCTTGGCCTTACCTGTTGTTCTGGTGATGCTCGTTGAGCTGCGCGACCTTTGCCTTGAGCTGGGTCGTGGACACGCCCTGGGTATAGGGCAGCCAGACCACCGATGCGCCGACCTTGGCAAGCTCCTGCTCCGTCTTCGCGTAGCGTTCCGAACCCTTCCAGTCGTCACCCGAGAAGAGGGCGTCGTACTGGAAGACCTTCCAAGCGGCGATCTTGTCGCTCGTGAGCCAGGGATCGATCAGTTCGACACGGTCGACGCACCGCAGGGCGGAGAGGATGCGCACGCGGTCGGTCTCGGGGAAGACGGGCTCGTGATGCTTGACGTTGCGTACGTAGTCGTCGTTGCACACCCCGACGATGAGCGTGTCGCACTGCTCCTTGCAGCGCTCCAGCAGGTTGAGGTGGCCGATGTGGAACATGTCGAAGACCCCGCAGGTGTATCCGACGCCATAGGGCTTGCCCATCTCGTTCTCCCTTCCATGTCGAGGCACGCATATGCGCCCTCGTCGCTTCCAGATATGGTAGCCGACGCCCATGCGGGGGAGCCGGCCAGTCGTGCTCAGTCGATCCGATAGAGGTGGCAGTGACCGCTCGACAGCACCAGGGTGAACCCGGGCGTGTCGGGGGAGATGCCGGAGATGCCGTCGTACGCGCCGTCGGCCACGTTGCTCCTGACCTTGAGGAACGAGGACGAGGAGTACGTGTCGTCGAGGACCAGGACGTAGCGTGCACCGACGTCATCCACCGCCTGTCGGACCTCGGGATTGGTCGCGAGGTCGCAGAGACCGGTGCGGATGACGAGGCTTTGCGGCGTCTCGTCGGGACCACCATAGCCGTGGGCCTTTCGGTAGTACGTCCGCATGCCGTAGATGCCATAGACGAGCGTGCTGCCGTCGTAGGGGTAGTTGATGATGAGGTCGTCTCCCACTATCTGCTGGACCTCATCCAGGAAGACGCGCTCGTGGACGTCGATGGGCGAGCTGTACTTGTACTCGTCGCGCAGGCGCTGCTGGAAGTCGCCGAAGGTGGTGTCCATGCTGTTGGAGTCGTACTCATGGCCTTCCAGGCGGTACTCGACGATGTGGTTCGTCGACTCCGCGTGGGCACCGGGCCAGTTGAAGCCCGGCATGAAGTTGATGACGAGGAAGCAGACGGCTATGACGCCTGCCGCGATGCGGGGATGGGTCTGACGACCAAGCCTCTGGTTGTAGGCGTCGAGCTGCATGGTCGTGAAGTCGAGGACCCATGCGAGCCCGTTGGCCGCGAGCGGAATCGCCGCGGTGATGGCCGTGGCGGTCAGGCGCATGGCGTCGGTGTACCAGAAGCCGGCGATGAAGCGCTTGATCGTCGCGTTCGAGGTTGTCGCGCCGACGAAGCAGATGAAGCAGGCGATGAGGTAGGAGACGGCCAGCCACCTGCTGCGGCGGTCATAGGCGGTGCGAACGAAGCCGATGATGACGAGGGCCCCCATCAGGACCTGGGCGGTTATCTCGCCAAAGAAGAACAGCGTGTAGGTCTGGGTGAGGATGTTCACGACCTCCTGCCAGGGATGGGCGAAGTCGGACCAGTACTCGTTGATGACCACGGCGAAGACGGGCGACTTGTAGCAGGCCGTCCAGAAGGCGAGGCAGACCACGAGGAACGCCACGACGAACAGGATGGCCGTGCGCATCTTCCCGCTGCGCTCGAGGGCCTTGTCAAAGACCAGTTGGGCGACGAAGGGCACCAGGATCACGAACATGGAGAACAGCGTGTTGGGGTGCAGGAGGGCCTGCCCGAGGAGGGCGAGGACCGCCACGACCCAGCCGAGTGCCAGGTCCCTCTTGCGTGGTCCCGACCGGAAGGCGGCCATGCAGAGCGCCATGCTGGCGGGCATGAGGGCAAAGCCGACGAGGTTGGGGTAGAGCGGGCCAAAGACGAGCAGGCACCAGGGATACATGGCAAACCCCACGCAGGTGAGCGCGGTGAAGGCGATGACGGAGCTACGCTCCTCGAAGATGGAGCATGCGAACGCGCAGAAGGCGAGGGGGTAGGCGAGGGCGAGGGTCACGGCCAGCGAGGCGTTGATCGCGATGGGCGTGGAGCACTGGCACGCCTGCATCATTAGGGAGCACATGCCATACCAGGCGGCGGGATAGAAACCCGGGCGGTCAAAGGGGGCGATGGCCAGGTCCTGGGGCGTGAGGAACAGGTTGACCCGCAGCGACGAGATCTGCTGCGCGTCGGCAAACGCCCGGATCGTGTTGAGGTGGTGCTGCACGTCGTAGTTCTGGATGATGGCGTCGGGCGTGGGGAGCTCCGACACGAAGAGCGTGTTGCAGATGGCCAGGCCCACCGCGACGAAGGGCACGAGCATCAGCCACGGGATCGTGATGCCACCATATGCCTCGTCCGCAGGCTTCGCGTCTGTGGGGGCGGGCACAAGGACCCTCAGCGCGACGAGGGCGACCAGGAGCACCCCCACGAGCGGGGCGAAGACGGACAGCGGCGTGGCGGGGATGCCGGCTGCGGCGAAGGCCTCGCCGAGCAGGGAGACGAGACCTATCGAGACGATCGGAGCGCAGCAGACGGCCCAGGTGCGGGGAAGCCTGGCGCAGCGAAGGATCAGATAGCCGGGAACGAAGAGCATCAGCGCGTAGACGACGGCCGGAAATGCCAAGGACTGCAGCATGAAGTCTCCCGTGGGACGTTTTGGGAACGGTTAGGTAACACCCCAGTTTAGCACGGTTGCACCGGCGGGCGCAGGGCCCCGCCGGCATCGTTCGAACCAGGCCGCCCGCTAGTCCCTCTTGAAGAGGTCGCGCGTGTAGACCTTGTCGGCGACCTCCGCCAGGGCATCGCTCCAGCGGTTGGCGAGAATCACGTCGCAGCGCCGCTTGAAGTCCTCGAAGTCGTGGGTGACCTCGCTGCCAA
>CAMPCT010000051.1 GCA_946647055.1 uncultured Atopobium sp.
GTGTCGGGGCCAAAGAAGCCCTCGCACCACGGCCACGCGAAGAACTCCATGGACATGGAGTGGACCTCACAGGACTCCATGCCGCCGAACACGTAGCTCATGGGGATGCGCTTGCGGTTGAGCCAGCCCTCGAAGGCGTGGCCGGCCTCGTGGGTGATCACCTCGACGTCGCCCTGCGTGCCGTTGAAGTTGGCGAAGATGAAGGGCACCTCGTAGTCGGCGATGGAGGTGCAGTAGCCGCCGCCCTCCTTGCCCTCGGTCGAGAGGACGTCCATGAGCTCCTGGTCGAGCATGGTGTTGAAGAACTCGCTCGTCTCGGGCGAGAGCTCGTCGTAGAAGCGCTTGCCCTGGGCGATGATGTCGTCGGCCGTGCCCTGCGGGCGCGGGTTGCCCGAGCGGAACGAGAGCGCTGCATCCGAGAAGGACAGCGGGTAGGGCACGCCGATGCGCTCTGCCTGATGGCGGTAGATCTCCTCGCAGAGCGGCACGACGTAGGCGATGACGGCGGCGCGGAACTGCTCGATGTCATCCTTGGTGTAGCAGTTGCGCTGCATGCGGTCGTAGCCGAGCGGGATGTAGTCGGCGTACCCGAGCTTCTTGCCCATGGTGTCGCGCAGGTGGACGAGCTCGTCGTAGATGCGGTCGAAGTCCGCCTGATGCTCCTTGTACCATGCCCCCTCGGCCTTCCATGCGGCCAGGCGGGTCGCGTCGTCGGCGTCGGTCTTGAAGGGCGTGAGCTGCGAGAGCGTGTAGACGCCGTCCTGGAAGGGGATCTGCGCCGAGGCGATGAGCTTGCCGTATTCGGTGGTGAGCTTGCTCTCTGCCTGCATCTCCGGAATGATTGCGGGCGAGAAGCTGCGGGCCTCGATCTCGGCGTTCAGGAACATGAGGTTGCCGTACTCCGCCTCGAACTGCGGGCGGAAGGGACTCTCGAGCATGGCGAAGGTCCACGTCTGCTCGGGCTCGCGCAGGAGCGGCATGCTCTCGTCCCACCAGTCCTGCTCGGCGCTGTAGAACTCGTCGCGCGTGTCGATCGAGTGGCGGATGTAACAGAGGTTGCTCAAGGTGTCGACGTGCCGTTCGAGCGTCTCCTTCTCGAGGAAGACGGCCTTGGCCTCCTCGTAGCTCCCTGCCGCCTTGAGACGTGCGGTGAGCCCTGCGAGCTGTTCGATCACCGCATCGATGTCCGGACGCTCGTAGGGCATGTCCTTGAACTTGAGCCGCTCGACCATGTGGGTACTCCTCCGTCACCTTCGTTGCCAGACGGGAAGTAGTGTAGCGCGGACGGGGGCAAGGCGTCACGCCCCCGTCCGCAAAGCCCATGTCAGCCCAGCATGGCTTCGACGGCTACGACGAAGCCGATGGTGAGCACGACGATTCCGATGACGGCAGCCCAGGCGGCGGGACGCCCACAGTTTATGGTCCAACCCATGCCAAAGCGCTTGGGCACGAAGACGCTCGGGTCATCGGGGTTGAAGTAGACAAAGCCCAGCTTCCAGAAGCGGTCATCGTCGCGGGCGACCTCGTCGCTCGTGCGGAGCTCCGCGGCCGTGCGTCCACCAGCTTGGCCATATTTGGCGGAGGCCCAAATCGCGGCGGCCGCGAAGGCGATCGAGGCGACGGTGATGATGGTGCCTGCGGTCCCCAGGGAGACGGCGCCTATGCTGGAGAGGAGGAACGTCGCGCCCATGCAGGCACTGAGCATGAGGCCGCCCACGAGCATGACGATGCTCTGCAGACGTGCGAACTGCCCATAGGCAAGCGCGGAGGTCGCGGGGGCCGCCGGGTCGATCGGCTTCTTGGAGCGCAGGACTCCCCAGTGTACGAACGTGAACGCCATGCCCATGAACGCGGCGATGAGCACGGGATAGAGCGCGACGCCCAGGGTCTTGTCGGCATAGCTGTTGACCGTGCCGTCGAGGCCCGCGTGGATGGGTATCTGGTCGGGCATGCGGTCATAGGAGAGCAGCGCAAAGGCCGCGATGGCAGCGACCACCACCACGTGCAGGAGCTCCCAGGCGAGCGAGACGGGCTGGGGGATGGAGTCGTCCGAGACGAAGGCGGCAGAGCGCGACTCCTGGGCGGTCCATCCCTCGGTGGCCTTGAGCGCCCGTACGCGCGACCGTGCGCGGAGCATGTAGGCGAAGGAGGCGGCGAGGGGCACGAGCACCGCCACCGTGATGACGACGGATGCCGTGAGGTCGTCTGCCTGTGGGAGCATGAGTGAGGCGACTGCCATGCCGATGACCGTGACCAGTGCCGTCACGATGAGGTACCCACGGTAGAGAGCCTTCACGCGGGGATCCTGCTTTGCCGAGGGCGGGACCGTGACCGTGAAGCACTCGGTGGGCGGCATGATGAACGGGGTGACGATGAGGATGGCACCCACAAGGGCAACCATGAGGACCATGCTGGCGATGATGAAGGTCATTTCTGGTCACCTTCCCTTCCTTGCGAGAAAACCGACTGCGCCTGTGCGGACGCAAGTGCGACGAACTCCTCCTGCGACCCGCCCTGCGCCATGAACTCGAGGGCGAGGTGCGTCATCTCCGACTCGATGCGTTGTCGGTGCTCCTGCGCCTTGGCCGCGGTCATGGTTCGTGCCGTGTCGGCGATGACGGCGCCGCTCCTTCCGCGCATGGTCACGTAGCCCTCGTCACGCAGCACCGCATAGGCCTTGTTCACGGTGTGCATGTTCACGCCGAGGTCGCTTGCGAGCGAACGTACGCTGGGAAGGGTGTCGCCGGGGGAGAGCTCTCCCGTGGCGACGGCATGCACGACCTGCGTGCGGATCTGCCGGTAGATTGGCTCTTCCGAGGAGAGATTGACTTCCAACAGCATGTTTCCTCCCATCTGTTATATGTGTACTATAACAGATAGAGCAATCTTGTAAAGGAAGGAATCATGAAGGGGTGTCTGGTCGCTTGCTTCGCGCCTATCCCCGTCCTGGGGTACGCGAGAGTTCCCGCCGACTAATTGAATCACCCGCTAGCAAGATTTCCGCCCTCGGACTCGTTTCCCCTGCTACCATGTGCTTAGCATGAAACGCAGCTAAAACGAGTGGGGGATGCACCATGGATTCCGACAAGCAGAAGCGATATGGCACGAGGCGCTCGGACGCAGGCACGCGCTCGAGGAGGACGAGTTCCGCGAGGCAGACGTCCGACCAGCGTCCGCAGGTGGAGGCCCGCGGGTCGTCCGTGCGCCCCACGAGGGAGCGTCCCGCGGGGGAGCGCAGCTCCTCGACGCGCCGTCACACGGCTGACGCTGGCAATCCCTACCTCGCAGACTCGTCCTCGAGCAAGCGCACCACGAGTCCTCGTCGCAGCTCCCGCCCCTCCTCGGATGCGGCGAAGAAGGCTGGCAGGGCCGTGGGCAACGTCGCCCGTTCCGTCGGTGACGTCGGAAAGGGACTGGCCTCGCGGGCAAGCTCCGGCTTTGGCGCCCTCACCAGCCGCTTCCCGCTCCACTACGTCCTTGGTGCGGCGGCCGTCCTCGTGCTCGCCCTGGTCCTTGGCATCAACCACCTCACGCGCATCCGCGTGACGGTCAACGACCAACCCGTCACCGTGAGCAGCTGGAGCACCGTGCAACGGCTGCTCGACAGGGACATCGTGACACCGGTTCCCGGCGATTTGCTTGCCGTGGATGGCTCCGTCATCACCGAGGGCGGGGGAGACGTGGCCTCCGTCACCATCAACGGGGAGGCGGCGACCGTCACCACCAAGCTCAGCCGTGGTGACGTGGTGACCATTGGCGACGGCGCCGACGTCACCGAGGAGTACACGAGCACCGAGGAGCCCATCGCACATGGGTCCTCGAGTGACGAGGCGCTCTTCGAGAACTACTGGAACGGCTCCATCCACCTGCTGTCCGACGGCCAGGACGGCGTGCGTACCACGCGCACGGGCAGCGTCTCCGGCAAGACCGTCACCGAGGTCACCACCCCGGCGATCGATGCCGGCTTCCACATCTACACGGCGAACGTTGGCGAGGACAAGGTCATCGCCCTCACCTTCGACGACGGTCCCTGGCCCGAGACCACTGATGCCATCCTCGACATCCTGGAGCAGTACGGTGCCCACGCGACGTTCTTCACCATCGGCAACCAGATCGCAGAGCATCCCGACCAGGTCAAGCGTGCCATCGAGCTGGGCTGCCAGGTGTGCACCCACACCTGGGACCATGCCGCAGGCTCTGGTGGTGGCGTCAACATCTGCTACATGTCTGCAGAGGAGCAGGTCAACGAGATCCAGCAGGGCTACAAGGCCATCGCCGACGTCACGGGCAGCGAGCCCCCGCACTACTTCCGCGCACCGGGAGGCAACTTCTACGGCGAGGCGGTCACCAACCTGTGGCCCTACGTCGACGCCGAGATCGGCTGGGACGTGGACACCGAGGACTGGAGGCAGCCCGGGTCCGACTACATCGCCCAGATGATCCTGTCGGCAAAGCCCGGCCAGGTCATCCTCATGCATGATGGCGGTGGTGACCGCTGGCAGACGGTCGAGGGCCTCAAGCAGGCGATTCCCCAGCTCGTGGAGCAGGGATACACCTTCGTCACCATCGAGGAGCTGCTTGCCTACGGCGCCCCGACGGAGCAGGCGGACGCGTAGGCGGAAGATCCGGAGGGGGCATCCCCCTCTCATGCCCGCGCGAAAAGCCCTTTTGTTGCGACAAGGGCGGGGATACGAGTAAAATCGTCACGTTATGGGCAGTGCCCAAGCTTGGCGGGAGACCGACGTGACGACTGACGAATTGCAGACGGAGCAGGACGAGGTGGCGCGTGACGACGCGCCTGCCTCCGAAGAGCCTGTCGACAAGACCGTCATCTCCTCCACGACGGCGATTCCCGCCGACGAGAGGCATCAGCTCAAGGAGGAGCCCTTCGAGGTCCCCGAAGTCACGCCCATGCCCACCTGGGCCCTGGGGGTGATGTTTGCCGCTGCCGCAGCCATCGTCGCGGCCATTGCGATTGCCTTCCTCACCCCACCCACGCTCGCCCTCGACCGCGTGGTCATGGACTTCGATGCCGCCGAGCTCGAGGGCATGGAGCTCTCGGACTCCGTCTATGCCGTCAATGACGGGTATAAGCTGGTCGGCGAGCAGGCCTCGGGCATCGAGGACAACGGCACGGGACACAAGGTGGCCTACATCGACGCCGCGTTCGAGAACGAGAGCTTCTCCGTCGTCATGGGCATCGAGCAGGCCTACGAGCTGGTCGGTCGCGAGTGGGTGGCGAGGGACTACCGCATCACGCACGTCGACGCCCTGCCCATCGCACCGGTCGACGCGGACCTTGTCCTGTCGGACATCGAGAAGGTCTTCACCAAGGTCGCGCCGTACCGTGGCTCCCGCATCGAGGAGGTCTATGCGGGCGGTGAGTTCGAAGTCGTCGAGAACGCGCTGGACAAGGACGACGACGGGAACATCATCTGCCGCACTACCATCGCCATGCACCGGACGCTCGACCTGAGCCAATATGACGGCGAGGTCACGGTGACCTTCAGGTTCTATCCCGGCGCCGCGTCGAGTGATGCCGGCACGTGGCGACTCATCTCGGCCGATGCGAGCGAGGAATCGTGGACGCCGTCACTCGCCCCCATCAAGGGCACGTGGCTGGGCGTTCTCGAGTCGACCACCAACACGAACCTGATTCTCGACACCGGGCGTTGCATGGCGGGCCTATCCGCCGGCCTCACCCTCGAGGTGACCGAGTTCAACCAGAGCAGCGGCCGCATGACCGCCAACATCACCTTTGTCGCACACAACCACGCAGGCATCCCGGAGGACTCCGAGGGCACCGACGGCGACGTCGTCGTGACGCTCGAGGGGCAGGTGGTGAACCTCGACCCCAAGACGCTCGAGGGCTCGCTCGTTCCCCTTGAGTCCGGCGGTGAGCAGGGCTCCTTCCAGATCGATTTCTATAACGACGATGGCGTGTGGGAGGCGCAGGTAACGAGCGGGATTGCCGGCAGTGACAGCGTCTTCGCGCTGGGCATGACGGAGTTCGTCGACGTGTATGTCCTCGAGCGCGGATAGGGATACGGGCGAACAGTGCGGAGTTGCGGAACCCCCACTAGGCACGAGCCTTTTGGGCGTGGAACCAGATAGCAGGGAAGCGAGGCGGTGATGGACGCGACGTCGATGATGACGTTTCGGGCAATCGGAGAGATCAACAAGGCGATCTCGCAGGCGGAGTCGCTTGACGATGCGCTCAAGGGGTGCCTGAGGGTCATTCAGGAAAGCCTTGGTGCCGAGCACGTCGTCATCTGGTACTACGACGAAAAGGGTGACAAGCGCCTTCATCCCGAGTTTTGGGTGGGACCGAACGACCTCACGTCCGTGAGCCATGCGGTGGGCGAAGGCGCGGTCGGAAGGTCCTTCCAAGGGCAGCGGGCGGTGCGCTCCCTCTGGTTCGAGGCGTCGCCCGACCCGTGCACCCAGGCTGACTTCGCAGGCGTCGACGTGAGGTCCTCCGTCTGCGCGCCCTTCTCGAGCAGATTTGACAACTATGGCGTCATCCAGGTCGTCAACAAGGCCGGAGGCAAGCGCCTCACCGAGGAGGACGCCGACGTCATCGAGATCATGAGCATGCTTGTCGCCCAGGCGGTGGCTGACAACGAGTCCCGCTTCGAGGCGTGGCAGCATGGCCCCACCATCATGGAGCTGCGCGACATCACGCGGGAGTTCCAGAACGGCGACACCATCTCCAAGGTCCTGCGTGGCATCAACCTCGACGTCTACGAGGGCGAGTTCCTGGTCCTGCTCGGCGAGTCCGGATGCGGCAAGTCCACGCTGCTCAACATCATCGGTGGCATGGACAAGGCCACGTCGGGCACCTTCCGCTACCTCCATCAGGACCTCTCGGACGCGGACCCGACCACGCTCACGGAGTATCGGCGCCGCAACATCGGCTTCATCTTCCAGAGCTACAACCTCATGCCCAACCTCACCGCCTATCAGAACCTCGCCCTCATCGCCGACCTGGTGGACGATCCCATGCCGGTCGACGAGGCGCTCAAGAGCGTGGGGCTCGAGTCTCGCGCCAAGAGCTACCCCTCCCGTCTCTCTGGTGGCCAGCAGCAGCGCATCTCCATCGCGCGCGCCCTCGTCAAGCGCCCCAAGGTCATCCTTGCCGACGAGCCCACGGCCGCCCTCGACTACACCACCTCCATCGAGGTGCTCACCACCCTCGAGGAGGTGCTCTCGCAGGGCACGACCCTCATCATGGTCACGCACAACGAGGAGATCGCCCGCATGGCAAACCGCGTCGTGCGCCTGCGCGGTGGACAGCTCCACGAGGTGACGGTCAACCGCCATCCCGTCCATGCGACCGAGCTCGTCTGGTAGGTGAGCGATGACCCGCCACCAGTTCGTCGAGCTGTTCGCTAACATACGCTCGACCTTCGTCTCCTTCTTCTCGATCGTGCTGTTCGTCACGCTCGGCGTGGGCCTGTTCCTGGGCATCCATGGCGCCGCCGTGTCGCTCCAGCGTGCCGCGGCCATCGCCTACCAGGACGGCGCGTTCCATGACATCGAGGTGGTCTATCCCTACGGTCTCGACGGGGACGACCTCGAGGCCATCGCCGCGACGGATGGCGTTGAGCTTGTCGTTCCGTGCTACCTCGCCTACGAGAGCCAGATGGTCGATGGCGTCGCGCATGCCATCGTCGTCCACTCCCTCACCGATGGCGTCGACCTCTGCGAGGTCGTCGAGGGAAGCCTGCCCGCCGCGCCAGACGAGATTGCGGTCAGTGCCGGCTATGCCGAGGAGTATGGCATCGCGCCGGGCGACCGCCTGTCGCTCTTCCACGACGCCACGGACGAGGCTGACGCGGACGGCATGCGCTACCTCACCTGCGGCGACTTCACCGTGAGCGGCATCGTCACCAACCCCAACTACCTCGCCCAGTCAAACCTCATGCTTGGCATGACGGACATGGGGACCAACGTCGAGGCCTTCGCCTACGTGACGGAGGCTGCCTTCGACGCGCAGGCCTTTGGCGGGCGCTATCCGCGCGCCCTGGTGCGCGCCTCGTCGCTTGCCGAGCTCGATCCCTTCTCTGACGAGTACCGCGACCGCGCGGACGAGCTCAAGAACACCCTCGTCACCCTTGGTGAGCCGCGTGCCCAGGCGCGCTTCGACGCCATCAAGGCGGAGGCCCAGGCCCAGATCGACGAGGCCCAGGCCCAGATCGAGGAGGGCGAGGCCCAGCTTGCGGCGGCAAACGCCCAGCTCGAGGAGGGCGAGGGGGCGCTTCTCGAGGGACGCAACCGCATCGATGCCGCCATCGCCCGGCTCGAGAGCGGCCAGGAGAGCTATGCGACCACCAGGGAGCAGGGCGAGCAGATGCTCGCCACCATGCGCAACAGCCTGAACAGCCTGCAGGCTGCCCATGACGAGTCTGCCCAGGCCCTTGCGACCCAACAGGCAAACCTCGCGGAGCTTCGCCGTCAGGTGGAGGAGTTCAAGGCTGCCGTGGACGCCTTCGCAGGGGACACGGAGTCCGACATCGAGGAGATGGACCAGATCGACCAGGAGACTGACGAGCAGTCCACGGAGGAGGACCGCCAGCAGAGGCGTCAGGAGGTCGTCGACCGCATCAATGAGCGCATCGAGGACTTTGAGAACAAGGTGAAGAGCGAGTATCCTCTCATCGCCGCAAACTATCCGGACCTCGTGAACCTTCCCCGGCTCTCCTATGGGACGAGCTCGGACAGCTCGGGCGTACCTGACCTCACTGATGCGATCACCATGCTCGGGGGCTATGCGGATGGCGCCTCGTCGATGGTGGACGAGGCGGAGGAGGACCTGAGGGGCATCGAGGCCCACCTCGCCGAGCTCTCCCGTCAGCTCGACAGTGGCTGGTCTCAGTACTATGACGCGTCGAACCGCCTCGAGTCCTCGCTCGCGAGCGCCGCAGCCGACATCGCGGCGGGCCAGGCGCAGGTCGACGAGGGCGAGGCCACCCTCGAGGAGAAGTCCAAGGAGCTTGAGGAGGGGCGCAAGACCGTCGAGGAGCAATCGTCCGAGCTCGACGAGGGCAGGGCGCTTCTCGATGACGCCAGGGAGCAGGCGGACTCGCTTGCCTACATGAGCTGGATCGTCAGCACGCGCTCCACGACGAGCGGCGCGATAGCCCTCAACAACATCGTCAACCTGACCAACAACCTTCGCGTGGTCATGGCGTCGCTGTTCGTCATCGTCGGCCTGCTCGTGTGCTACTCCGCCATCTCGCGCATCGTCCACGAGCAGGTGACCCAGATTGGCACCAAGAAGGCCGTGGGCTTCCGCGACGGGGAGATCACCGCAAGCTACCTTGCCTACACCCTCATGGCCGTGCTGATTGGCGTGGCGCTTGGGGTCATATGCTCGTCTTACGTCGTCCAGGGGATCCTCTACCCCAAGCTGGCGGGCAACTTCGACATGCCCCTCGTGGGCTCGACCAACGCGCCGCTCGACATCGCGCTCATCGGGGTGGGCGAGACGCTGATGCTGCTCGTCTGCACCTCCCTTGCCTGCCGCTCGGTGCTGAGGCGCAGCGCCATCGAGCTCCTGGCGGGGGAGCAGTCGGGCAATGGGACCACGCGCTTCTACGAGCGCTGGAAGGTCTGGAAGCGGTTGCCGCTGCTCACCCAGACCATGATCAACAACTGCGTGAGTGACTCGCGACGCGTGTTTGCCACGATTGTCGGCGTCGCGGGGTGCACAGCCCTCATCGTGACCGCCTCCTCGCTCGACGGCAACATTGCCAGGAGCCTGCAGAGGCACTTTGGGCTGGTCTATGACTACGACGTGTCAGTGGCGTTTGACCCGGCGTCGGAGGGGGCCCAGCAGCGCATGGAGTCCGCGGTCGATGACCTTGGCTATGCGCATGCCGCCGTGTGCAGCTCCATGTACCTGCTCGAGGACGAGGGCGAACCCGCCTTCGAGAACATCGTCGTTCCCCAGGACGGGGAGGCGTTTGCCCAGCTCTTCCACCTCAATGTGGTTCCCTCGCCTGGCACCGCACCAACCCAGGGGGCATGGCTCAGCCAGTCCCATGCGGAGCACCGAGGCCTGAACGTGGGCGACCACATCACGGTCTGCACCGTCACGGGCGCGCGTTACCAGCTCACCATCGCCGGCTTCTTCTCCTACTACCTCCCCAGCAACACGATCGTCCTGAGTCCCGGCTACTACGAGGACGTCTTTGGCGAGGAGGCCACGCCCAACACGCTGATCGTCGCGACGGATGGCGCTGGAGCCAAGGCCATGACCGATGTCCTGTCGCCGGTCGACGGGTTCCGCTCCATCAAGGACGAGCGGGAGAACGTCACGGTCTACGAGAGGCTGTTCAAGAGCGTCACGACGCCCGTCGTGGGCATCTACATGGCCCTCTCCGCGCTCATGGCCCTCATCGTCCTGCTCAACCTCGACTACATGTTCATCGATGAGAAGAAGCGCGAGCTCATCGTCCTCATGATCAACGGCTTCTCGGTGGGTGACGCCAAGGCCTATGTCTACCGCGACTCCATCGTCATGACCATCCTCGGCATCGTGTTGGGAATCGCGCTGGGCGTCGTGATGGGAACCGCCACCGTGCGGGCCGTCGAATGGCAGAGCTGCTCGTTCATGAAGGGCATATATCTGCCGGGCTGCCTGCTCGGTGCGGCGATGTCGGCGGTCTTTGCCGTCCTGATGATGCTCATCGCCCTGCGGCGCATCCCGCGCTTCTCGCTCACGGACATCGCCCGCTACTAGGTTGCGCGGACACAGAGACATCGAGGCCCCGACGGATGCCGGGGCCTCGATTCATTTGCTGGGACCTGGTGTGACCGCTATGCCTCCTGCTTGGCGCCCTTCTTGCGGAACGGCAGGTAGAACAGGGTGATGAGGATGATGGCGAGCGCCGCGATGATAGCGATGTAGAGATACCACTGCCACATCTGCGTAAGCGCGATGCCAATGGGCGTGCGATAGGTGAAGAAGAAGTTGGGCGTGGTCTCGACGCTCAGGAGCTGCGTGCCTGCGTAGGTGACGTGGGCGGTGGCGGAGTTGACGTAGATGGAGAGCAAGCCCAGGGCAAAGAGGATGCCGAGCGTGGAGAAGAGGTGCGAGAAGCGGATGTCGACCTCACCCGAGCGCGCGATGTAGAAGCCCAGGACGATGAGCATGGTGTGATAGAGGAAGAACTGGTAGGCGATGGGGTGCGTGAACGCCTGGGAGGTCGAGATGTCGTTGAAGAGGGTGGGGAGCAGCAGCGCCATGGCGGCTCCGATGATGCAGGTGGGGTACATGAAGGCAAGCAGGGTCTCGCGGTTGCGCCTGCTCTCGGTGAAGCGCGTGTAGAAGATGAAGAGGATCTGGATGGAGCAGAGGTGCAGGGGCAGGTGGCGGTGCTCGATGAACATGTTGAGGGTGCTGCCGTCCGCCGTGGGGACCATCTGGACGTAGGTGAAGAGCTTGACGACCTCGGAGAGCGCGCAGATGACGCAGGCAATCGAGAGGACCTTCTCGAGGGGCACCTTCTTGGTGAGGAGGGTGCGCAGGGAGAGGACGACGATCGCCGCGCAGATGACAAGCCAGATGATGTGCTGAACGCTGAACATGCGATGCTCCTTGGTCGAGGCACGGATTGGCATGTCTGCCAAATCGATTGTAGCCACCCAAGTGACGGCTACCTCCTGTTGTCGATGATTTGCAACGTGGCTGGACAAAGGTAACAGGTACCCTTGTCCAGTAACTGGACAAGGGTACCTGTTACCTTTGTCCAGCCTTCGAGCAGAAATGTGGACTCAATGTGGCCTTGTTGACAGACCCGGTCGTGCGTCCTATATTCGTAATCCGCGCTCAGCGCTCCAACATTGCGGGATGGAGCAGTCTGGTAGCTCGCCGGGCTCATAACCCGGAGGCCGGGGGTTCAAATCCCTCTCCCGCGACCAAAAATAAGGTCCCCTACCTGTAGGTTCAGGTAGGGGATTATTTTTTTAAACCAGCCTATGGGGTCTCACGTGGCCGAATCGTGGTCCACGCAGTCCAAAAGCAT
>CAMPCT010000052.1 GCA_946647055.1 uncultured Atopobium sp.
CTCCGTATTTGCGACCTGTACCCGGTACGGCTCCGCTTTTGCGCGCCGTACCCGCTCGGAGGGGCGTCCCGGGGGCGGTTCCCCCCGGTACGGCTCCGTATTTGCGACCTGTACCCGGTACGGCTCCGCTTTTGCGCGCCGTACCCGCGCGGAGAGGTCCAATCTGTTGGCTTTGTGTGGGAGATTGCCTCCTCGGAAGGGGAGTTCTCCCTGCTATACTTATGAAATTGCAGCAACGGCACCATCTAGCTAGGAGGAGCACATGCCCGAGACGATTGAGCAACTGGTCAGGCAGGCCATCGCCGCCGCACAGCATGCCGGTGACCTGGTGGAATTCGAGGTCGGGGACTGTGGTATCGAGCGACCGGCCGACACCTCCCACGGTGAGTGGACCTCCACCGTCGCCATGCGCTCGGCGCGTCTCGCCAAGATGGCGCCCGCCAAGATCGCCGCGGCCATCGTTGCCCACATGCCGTCCGATTCCCGCATCGAGAAGGTAGAGGTCGCCGGCCCCGGCTTCATCAACTTCTACCTCTCCGCAGCCGCCAACAACGAGGTCTTCCGCACCGTGCGCGAGCAGGGCGATGACTTTGGTCGCGCCGACGTGGGCCACGGTCTGCGTACCCAGGTCGAGTTCATCTCCGCCAACCCCACTGGCCCCCTCCACGTGGGCCACGGCCGCTGGGCTGCCATCGGCGACTCCCTGTGCAACGTGCTCGAGCACGCCGGCTTCGACGTCCAGCGCGAGTACTACATCAACGACCACGGCTCCCAGATGGACGTCTTCGGCAAGTCCGTCGAGATGCGCTACCTGCAGCTCGTCCAGATCATGACCGAGGACGGCTGCGACCTCGACGCCGCCTGCGCCAAGCTCCTGGCTGACCGCGAGGCCTACGTCGTCGACGAGCTCGACGAGAAGCCCGAGACCCACCCCTTCATGGATGCCTTCAATACCGAGCTGGGTGGCAACTCCTACGGTGGCGACTACATCATCGACATCGCCAAGGCCTTCTATGAGGCCGATGGCGACAAGTGGGTCTCCGTTGCCCACGAGGACCGCCTGCCCGAGTTCAACGAGCGCTCCTACCAGATGATGCTCCAGCAGATCAAGGACACCTGCCACCAGGTGCGCTGCGACTTCGACGAGTGGCGCAGCGAGCGCTCCTTCTACCAGCCCGACGAGACCGGCGTGTCCTACATCGACCGCACCTTCAAGATGCTCGAGGACAAGGGCCTGCTCTACCGCACCGAGGACGGTGCGCTCTGGTTCAAGTCGACCGACTTCGGCGACGACAAGGACCGCGTCCTCATCAAGAGCAACGGCGAGTACACCTACTTCGCCTCCGACGTGGCCTACTGCTGGAAGAAGTTCGAGATCGTCGACTACGAGATCAACATCTGGGGCGCCGACCACCACGGCTACATCAAGCGCGTCCAGTCCGTCGCCGACGCCATGGGCTACCCCGGCAAGTACGAGATCCTGCTCGGCCAGTTCGTCAACCTCCTGCGCAACGGCGAGCCCGTCCGCATGTCCAAGCGCAAGGGCACGATGATCCCCTTCCAGGAGCTGGTGGACGAGGCCGGCGTCGACGCCACCCGCTACACGCTCATCAGCCGCTCCTCCAACCAGACCATCGACTTCGACATCGAGAAGGTCAAGGAGCAGAACAACACCAACCCGGTCTACTACGTGCAGTACGCGCATGCGCGCATCTGCTCGATCCTGCGCCGCGCCGCTGGCGTGACCGACGAAGAGGCCGCCGAGATGGGCATGGACGCCGTTGCCGAGAAGGCCATCGGCACCGACTACGACCTCTCGCTGCTCACCGACCCCACCGAGCTCCAGCTCGCCCGCAAGCTCTCCGAGATGAGCGACCTCATCGCCGGCTGCGCTCGCGACCGCGCCCCGTTCCGCATCACGCACTACCTCGAGGAGCTGGCGAGCGACTTCCACGGCTTCTACGCCGCCTGCCAGGTCCTGCCCAGCGAGGGCAGGCCACTCGACGCCGAGGTCTCCCGTGCCCGCCTCGCCGCCTGCGATGCCGTGCGCCGCGTGCTCGCGCTCAACCTGCGCCTCATTGGCGTCTCTGCGCCCGTCAAGATGTAGGCTTTGCCGCAGATTGCCTTGGGGGCCGTCAGCCGTGGGCTGGCGGCCCTTTCTCATGGACGTGATGGCCTCACGTGTGAAGAGCAGACGAGGTGGTGGCCTTGTCCGCGATGTCGTGATACAATCACTTGCCAGCGTCAGATTGACGCCCATTCCCGCACACCAGAACCCCCTGACAGACTCCACGAGACCGTGTGCGGCATTTTCCGTTCCAAACCCAGATATGCCTCGTCGTGAAGACGACACGCAGGGACAAAGTGCATGGGCGGGGAGCCCACGCAGTCCATAAGCAGGAAAGGCAGTGCAGATTGAGCGAAGAGATCACCAACCCCGAGCAGGTCACAGCCCCTGTCGAGACTCCGGAGGAGGCGCCCAAGCCCCGTCGGACCCGCACGCGCAAGGCAGCTGCCGAAAAGGCCGCCGAACAGCCCGTCGCAGAAGCCCCGGCACCGGCAGAAGCTGCGGAGGAGCCCGCCCCGGCACCCAAGCGTCGCCCGGGACGTCCTCGCATGACCGACGAGGAGAAGGCCGCAGCTGCCGCAAAGAGGGCGGCAGCAAAGGCGGCAAAGGCAGCCAAGGCCGAGGCGGAGAAGGCTGCCGAGCCCGAGGCGGCCCCTGCCACGAAGGCAGAGGTCGAGCCCGAGGCGTCCCCCGCTCCCGCCGAGGCTCCCAAGCGCCGTCGCACCCGCACCCGCAAGGCCGACGCCGACGCAGCCGCCGAGGCCCCGGCGGCTCCCGCAGCCGAGGCCGTGCCTGCCGAGCCCGCTCCTGTCGAGTCCGCCCCCGTCGAGGTGGCACCCGAGTCCAAGGGAGGCGAACCCGAGGCAGAGCGTCCCGCAACACGCACGCGTCATCGCCGCGCCTCTGCCGACGATGTTCCGGCTGCCGACGAGATGACGCGCATGACCCAGGAGATGACGCGCGCCTCTGCCGAGCCCACCGAGCTTCCCGCCCGTACCCTCCAGGAGGCCGACTCCGCCGCGGAGGCTACGCCCGCGCAGGATGCGGCCCCCACGGGAGGGTCACGCAAGCGCCGGCGCAAGTCGCGCGACAACCAGCAGGGTGCCGGGCAGCAGCAGAACCAGCAGCAGAACCAGCAGGGTCAGCATGCCAACCAGGGCAACCGTCGCCGCAACCGTCGCGGCAACGAGCCCGCCGAGCCCACGCTCACGCGCGAGGAGCTCGCCGAGATGAAGGTCACGGAGCTTCGCTCGAAGGCGGCCGAGCTCGAGATCGACGGCACGGGCATGAAGAAGGCCGAGCTTGTCGAGGCCATCTACGAGGCTGCTGCCCGCGCGGAGGGCTTCCGCCACGTTCGCGGAGTCCTCGAGATCCAGAACGAGGGCTATGGCTTCGTCCGCACCAACAACTACATGCAGGGTCCCGATGACGCCTTCGTCTTCCAGCAGATGATCCGCGCCTTTGGCCTGCGTCCCGGCGACGTCCTCGAGGGCACGGTCGGCCCCAACCGTGGGAGCAACAAGTACCCGCCCCTCCAGCAGCTCGACTCCGTCAACGGGCGTCCTCCCGAGGACGCCAAGCGTCGCCCCAACTTCCGCGACCTCACGCCGATCTTCCCCAACGAGCGCCTCAAGCTCGAGCATGGCAAGGACTCCATCACCGGTCGCGCCATCGACCTGGTAGCCCCCATCGGCAAGGGCCAGCGCGGCCTCATCGTCTCGCCGCCCAAGGCCGGCAAGACCACCATCCTCAAGCGCATCTGCGAGTCCATCGCCGCCAACAACCCCGAGGTGCACCTCATCTGCCTCCTGGTCGACGAGCGCCCCGAGGAAGTCACGGACATGCAGCGCTCCATCAAGGGCGAGGTCGTCGCCTCGACCTTCGACATGCCCGCCGACAACCACACCTCCGTCTCGGAGCTGGTCATCGAGCATGCCAAGCGTCTGGTCGAGCAGGGCGACGACGTCGTGGTGGTGCTCGACTCCATCACGCGTCTCGCGCGCGCCTACAACCTGGCCGCCCCTGCGTCTGGTCGCATCCTCTCCGGTGGCGTCGACTCCGCCGCGCTGTATCCTCCCAAGCGCTTCCTGGGTGCCGCGCGCAACATCGAGAACGGCGGCTCGCTCACCATCATCGCGAGCGCCCTCATCGACACCGGCTCGAAGATGGACGAGGTCATCTTCGAGGAGTTCAAGGGCACGGGCAACATGGAGCTCAAGCTCGACCGCGACCTTGCCGACAAGCGCATCTTCCCCGCCATCGACCCGGTGGCGTCCGGCACGCGCAACGAGGACCTGCTCATCGACGCCGACATGCAGCCGTTCGTGTGGGGCCTGCGCCGCATCCTCGCCAACATGAACAACGTCGAGCGCGCCGAGGCGTCGCTCGTCAAGAGCCTCAAGGCGACGCAGACCAACCAGGAGTTCCTGATTCGCTCCGCCAAGAAAGCCCAGCTCGCCGAGTATTCGGACGCGCTGTAGCTTGCCGCTGTTCAAATCCGAGGGCCCCGTCACGCCAGCACGGTGTGGCGGGGCCCTTCTTGCAAAGGGAAGTGGCTTCTTCGCACAAAGTCACAACCTTGACCTGAGGTCGAGACTTTCGCCTTTATCGGTTGCATTTCTGCAGATAATGCGTATAGTGCAAAGGTACCCGGCTTTATGCTGGGTGCATGACATTTGCGACGGCACACACAGTTGAGACGAGCCACGCCGTTGCCCGAAGCCGCATCGTCGGCCTACGCAGACAGCCATGGTCTCGTCCCTCGTGCCAGGGGCATGCGCTTGCATGCCGCAGGGAGGTGCGTGGAAGGATGACAGTGGGAGGCAGCCAGGCGGTGGCGGCAGGGCTCCTGGGCAAGGCGACGGTCGTGGCCGTGCCGGCTCAGGTTGGCAGTGCCATCAACATCGCTTCGCTCATCGAGAGCGCATCGCCCCTGCTTGTCGGGGCGGTCGTCGGTGCCGTTGCGGGGGGCGTCGCCTACGTGGTGCTCTCGCATATGGGATCGGACGGGGATGTCGTGACCGTCCAACCGGCTAGCAACTCGCAGCAGAACGATGCTGCCAAGCAGGAGTCGTCTCCCGAGCCCGCCGTGCGTCTCGTCGAGTCGCGCCCGGCACGAACCGCCCGTCACATGGCCGCCTCAGGCAGGGCGGGCGTCCCCCATGCGCCGCGACACTTCCGTCCGGCGGAGTGGGAGCAGACCGGGACCATCCTCGTGCAGGAGGTCACCGAGACGAAGGGTGGCGCGCACGCCGCGACACCGGACAGCACGTCACGCCCCCTCGCCCCTGCCAAGCAAAAGGACGAGGACTACGCCGAGGTGGCCGAGAACTACGTCAAGCTGACCACGCTCGCAAGGCGCATGGCGATAACCGCGCGTGGCGTCGCCGCCGTCCTGGGCGAGCGCCTTGGCGGGAGCATGATGGAGGGGATTCCGGTCATCCAACGTGCGGACGGGACGGTCGCGGACGTCGGCACCACCTGGTGGGACGAGGCAATCGCCGCCTCGGGTCACGACGCCGTCGAGATCGGCTCGTCGCGCGAGGTCATGGTGCAGCCCGACGAGATTCGCTACACCCCCAAGGCCGGCTCGTCCGTGTCGCCCGACGACACAGCACCGCAGTCTGCCGAGCTCCGTCCAGCCCCCAAGCCCGCGCTCACCTTCTCCCAGGCCGCCGCGAAGCGCCTTGCCAGCATCGACATGGGCAGGTTCCCGGAGCGTCGCAGCGCCGAGGAGCTCGACGGGAAGCAGGACGTGTGGGCGGCGGCGCTCGAGGCGCTCGACGAGCGGGCGTCCGACCCGCTCGACCTCATCTTCACGGACGTGGTGGGCGATGTCGACACCCTGGACGAGCCGGATGGCCTCGAGATGCCCACCGACTTCATTCCGTTCCGCATGCCGGCGGGGCACCCCGAGGTCGTGGACACGGACAGCTACGTCGACTATCTCATCAGGCAGGAGTTCACCAAGAACTCCTCGTCCGCGGTGCGACGCAATGCCCGCGAGTACCTGCACGTCATCGAAGGCGGAACCGCTGGCATGCTCAGGGATGCGGGAGCGCGTCACGCGCGCCGGGGCAAGCACTTCAAGGCGGAGTCCCTGCCCATGGCGATGGAGGCCTAGGCGCCTCGGTGCGAATCACGTCGATAGACTCGGGAAGGGGCGGTCCCAGGACCGCCCCTTCTTCCTTGCACGTTTGTATGTTGCCCGCCGGTGCCCTACAGGGCGGCCTTGAATGCCGCGAGCAGCTCGTCGTACTCCTCGAAGGCGGGGAGGTCGGGGTTGTCCGCCATGATCTGTTCGGTCGAGCGGAAGAGGAAGCCGGCCTTGCTCGCGCGAATCATCTCGAGGTCGTTGTGGGAGTCGCCCGTCGCGATGGTGTCGAAGCCAATCGACTGGAGCCCCCGCACGGTCGTGAGCTTGGAGTGGTCGCAGCGCATGCGGAAGTCGGTGATCGTGCCGTCATCGGCGACCACGAGGGAGTTGCAGAAGATCGTTGGCCACCCGAGCTTGCGCATGAGGGGCTGGGCAAACTCCTCGAAGGTGTCGGAGAGGATGATGACCTGCGAGGTGGCGCGCAGCTCGTCGAGGAACTCCTTGGCGCCGGGCAGAGGGTCGATGGTGGCGATGACGTCCTGGATCTGGGGCAGGCCCAGGCCGCGCTCGGCGAGCAGCGCAAGGCGCCAACGCATGAGCTTGTCGTAGTCGGGTTCGTCGCGCGTGGTGCGACGGAGCTCGGGGATGCCGCTCGCCTCGGAGAAGGCGATCCAGATCTCGGGCACGAGGACGCCCTCGAGGTCAAGGCAGCACACGTTCATGGTTGGTTCCTTTCTGTTCGTGGAGTGTGGGACTCCCTAGTCGTGTTCCTGGACGGAGACGCCCTTCTCGCTGGCACGCATCGTCTGAACCCAGAAGTCGGGGGCCTCCTTGGCGACCGCCTGCTCGACCCGCGCGGCGGACTCGTCATCGGCGCAGAGGGCGAGCATTGCCGCACCAGAGCCCGAGATGAGGAACGTCGCCGCCCCTGCGTCGAGGGCGCAGGTCTGGAGGCGTTCGAAGTCGGGGATGAGCGTGGCGCGATAGGGCTCGTGCACGCGGTCGTGACAGCAGGCGCCGATGGCCTCGGGGTCGCCCGACGCCAGGGCGCTCACCATGGCGAGGCAACGCCCCACCTGCCAGGACACCGATCCCATGGGGACCATCGAGGGGAGGACGCGTCGTGCGTCGACCGTGAGCACGCGGTAGGACGGGGCTATGCAGACGAAGCGCAGCGACGGGGCGATGGGCCATCTCGTGGAGGTGGTGATGCCACCACCCACATACGAGCTCACGAGGCCGCCCATCACGGCGGGCGCGACGTTGTCGGGATGGCCCTCGATGCGCGTGGCGAGGTCGAGCGTGAACTGGCGGTCGAGGGGGTGCCCGGAGAGGACTTGGGCCGCGACGATTCCGGCGACCACACAGGTCGAGCTTGACCCGAGGCCGCCCGAGGCGGGGATGGGGCAGTCCTCGTGGATGTGCAGCGCGTGCGAGGGAACCGCGAGCTCGTCGCAGGCGGTCAGGTACGAGGTCCACACGAGGTTGTCCGGGCCGCAGAGGCCCTCGTCGATGCCGGTGATCCGCAGGGCGTCCGAGATCTTGAAGGAATACGACGCAAACAGGTTGAGGGCAAGGCCCAGGACGTCGAAGCCCACGCCGAGGTTTGCGGAGGTCGCCGGCACGCGAACGGTGATGCTGTCGATGGCAGCCGACGTCATGAGAAGATCCTTGCGCTAGCCGCCTCGACGAAGGCGGTCATGCCTGCCTGGTCGATTACGTCCGGATGGAGGACGGGGGCGGAGCGCAGGCCAAAGATCTGGGCGGGCACGGGTACGCCGGTGAGGGACCCGAGCGTGTCCATGCAGTCAAAGCCGCTCATCCCGCTTACGTCGTTGCCCAGGGAGGCGAGCACGTCAGCCGAGAACTTGTAGGGGTTCGCGGTGGACAGGCACACGCGCGGGACGCCGTCTGCCGGGATGCGGTCGAGCACGCTCTTGGCCACGGCCGTGTGCGTGTCGATGAGCATGCCCAGGTTCTCCCAGGTCGAGCGGATGGTCGCGCTGGTCTCGGCATCGGTGGCGAAGCCACAGTCAAACGTCTCGTGCATGCGGTCCATGACGTCGGCGGACACGGAATAGGTCCCCTCGTTCGAGAGCTGGTCCATCCACGTGGCCACGCGCTCGCAGTCCCCGCTTGTGAGGTAGTAGAGCAGACGCTCGAGGTTGGACGAGACGAGGATGTCCATGGAGGGGGAGATGGTCTTCAGGAACTCGCGGAGGCGGTTGTTGGTGCCCGTCGAGATGAAGTCCGTGAGGACCTTGTTGGAGTTGGAGGCGACGATGAGCCTGCGCACGGGAAGGCCCATGCACTTGGCGTAGTAGCCGGCGAGGACGTCACCGAAGTTGCCGGTGGGAACGCAGAAGTCGACCGGCTCGCCAAGGCGCACGACCCCGCGCCTCACGAGCTCGGCGTAGGCGTAGACGTAGTAGCTCACCTGCGGCACGAGGCGCCCCACGTTGATGGAGTTGGCGCTCGAGAGCACGACGCCGTGCTCGGCCAGACGCGCCGCGAGCTCGGGGTCGGCGAAGATGCTCTTGACCTGGTTCTGGCAGTCGTCGAAGTTCCCGTGAACGGCACAGACCGCGACGTTCGCCCCGCGCTGGGTGACCATCTGGAGGCGCTGCACGTCGGAGACCTTCCCGTGCGGGAAGAAGACCGTGACGCCGCAGCCGGGGACGTCGGCAAAGCCGTCCAGCGCCGCCTTGCCGGTGTCGCCCGAGGTGGCGGTCACGATCATGATGCCGTCGCCGTCCTTGGGACGGGCGCACGACATGAGGCGGGGGAGCATCTGGAGGGCGATGTCCTTGAAGGCGCAGGTGGGGCCATGCCACAGCTCGAGCAGCCAGTCGTCTCCCATGGGGACGAGGGGGGTGATGTCGGGCGTGTCGAAGTTGTCGGCGTAGGCGCCGGCGACACAGGCGGCGAGCTCCTCGGGGGTGTAGTCGGGCAGATGCGTCGAGAGCACGCGGCGGGAGATGTCGTGGAACCCCTCGCCCACGATGGCGTCGAGGTCGAGACGCAGGGTGCCCTCTGCCAGCGCGTCGCTCACGTAGAGGCCGCCGTCGGGGGCGAGCCCGCGCAGTATTGCTTGCTTGCTTGTAACAAGCTCGTCGGAGGACCTCGTGCTATGGTAGAAAATACTCACCTCTGTGCTCCTCGGGTCGTTGGTGCGTAGGAAAACCGCTCACCACATCATACCGTCGAGACGGCATAAGAGACGGCTACTTCACAGACTTGAAAGGTTGTGGCACATGACAACTATCGCAATCCTCGGTCACGGCGTCGTCGGACGCGGCGTGGAGACCATCGTCGACACGCGCGACCTTGGCGTCGAGATCGCCCATATCCTGGACCTCCCGCAGTTCTGCGAGGGTCCCCGCATGACCTCCAACTACCAGGACATCCTCGATGACCCGAGCGTCGAGGTCGTCGTGGAGTGCATGGGTGGCCTCGAGCCTGCCCGCACCTACATCCTTGCCGCTCTCAACGCCGGCAAGAGCGTGGTCACCTCCAACAAGGCCGTGGTCGCCGCCTTCTTCGACGAGTTCGTCGCTGCGGCAAACGCGAACGGCTCCTGCCTCTTCGTCGAGGCCACCTGCGGTGGCGGCATCCCGTGGATCGCAAGCATCGAGAAGGCCGCGCGCATTGATGCGATCGACCGCTTCCAGGGCATCCTCAACGGCACCACCAACTACATCATCGACCAGATGGTCAAGGGTGGCCTCGAGTTTGACGTGGCGCTCTCCCAGGCCCAGGCGCTGGGCTACGCCGAGCGCGACCCGTCGGCGGACATCGACGGCATCGACATCGCCAACAAGACCATCATCACCGCGAGCATCGCCTTTGGCTGCGCCTGCACGCGCGAGCTCCCCGTCTGGGGCATCCGCACGCTCTCCAAGGCCGACCTCGACGTCCTCGCAGCCCAGGGCCTCTCCGTCAAGGTGCTGGGCAGGGGCGTGTCGCACGATGGCAGCTATGCCGTCGCGGTGAGCCCGGTCGCCATCCCGGTCCGCTCGCTCGAGGCCTGCGTGCCCGACAACTACAACCTCGCCACGCTCCACGGCGAGACCATCGGCGAGCTCAAGTTCTATGGCCAGGGTGCGGGCAGCCTCCCCACCGGCAACGCCATGGTCCAGGACGTCCTCGACTTCAAGGCCGGCAGGCGTCCCCACTACGACTTCTCGGCGGGCCTCTCGTACGACCCGTCCCTGCTCACCTGCGACTACGTCCTGCGCAGCGCCTATGACGCCGGCTGCACGGAGGAGCTCGCCCCCGGCTACGGCATCCTGCGCGGCCTCGACCCGGTGGCTGCCCGCGCCGTCCTCGACGCGGCCCTCGCCGCAGACCCCACGTCCTTCATGGCTGCGCTCCCGGAGGTGTTCTAGCACATGATCAAGGTTGCCAAGTTCGGCGGCTCGTCGGTCGCCTCCGCCGAGCAGTTCAAGAAGGTCAAACAGATCGTCAAGTCCGACCTGGGCAGGCGCTTCGTCGTCGTCTCGGCTGCGGGCAAGCGCTTCCCCGGTGACAACAAGATCACCGACCTGCTCCTGCTGGTGAACGCCCACATCGAGTACCACGTCGACTGCACGCAGCTGCTCGCCGACATCGAGGCGCGCTTCGTCGAGATCGCCGAGGAGCTGGGCCTGTCCTATCCCATCGCCAAGAAGTTCGAGGAGTTCTCCTCCTGCATCAAGAGCCTCTCGCCCGAGTACATCGTGAGCCGCGGCGAGTGGTTCACGGGCCAGCTCATGGCGGAGTACCTTGGCCTGCCGTTCGTGGATGCCGCCGACGTCATCATCTTCCACCATGATGGGACGGTCGACGTCGACCGCACCGCCACGGCCGTGCGCGAGGCGGTCCAGCACCAGGGCTCGTTCCTGCTGCCGGGCTTCTATGGCTCGACGGTCGAGGGCACCATCAAGCTCTTCCAGCGTGGCGGCGGCGACATCACGGGCGCCATCCTGGCCCGCTGCCTCGATGCCGACGTCTACGAGAACTGGACCGACGTCTCGGGCTTCCTCGCGGCAGACCCGCGCATCGTCGACAACCCCCGCACCATCCACCGCATCACCTTCGACGAGATGCGCGAGCTCTCCTACATGGGCGCCTCGGTGCTGCAGGAGGAGGCCATCTTCCCCGTGCGCGAGGTGGGCATCCCCATCCAGATCAAGAACACCAACGCGCCCGAGGACACCGGCACCACCATCCGCGAGACCGCGCGCGAGCGCAGCCACGAGCACCTCATCACGGGCATCGCGGGCAAGCGCGACTTCATGGCGGTGCACATCCAGAAGGCGCACCTTCACAACGACGTGAGCTACATTCGCCGCGCCCTCTCCATCCTCGAGCGCTACAACGTCGCCGTCGAGCACATTCCCACGGGCGTCGACTCGTTCGGCATCGTCGTCAACGGGGCCGACGTGCGCGACACCATCTACTCGATCGTCAACGACCTGCGCACCGAGCTCAAGCCCGACGCCATCTCGGTGGTCGACAAGCTGGCGCTCGTCTCGGTGGTCGGACGCAACATGTCCAGGCGTGCCGGCACCTCGGGTCGCATCTTCGGCGCGCTGGGCGAGGCGGGCATCAACATCCGCATGATCACGCAGA
>CAMPCT010000053.1 GCA_946647055.1 uncultured Atopobium sp.
CCGCGGCTGGCCGAGATGTCGCCCATCACGGCGCCGGCGTAGCTCTCGGGGACGGTGATCTTGAGGTGCGCCATGGGCTCGAGCAGGACGGCCTGAGCCTGGGAGACGGCGTCCTGGAAGCCCAGGCGGGCAGCCGTCTTGAAGGCCATCTCGTTGGAGTCGACCGGGTGGAACTGACCGTCGTACACGGCGACCTTGACGTCGATGACGGGATAGCCGGCGAGGACGCCGCCCTTCATGGTCTCCTGGACGCCCTTGTCGATGGCGGGGATGAAGCCGCGCGGGATGGCGCCGCCCACGACCTCGTCGAGGAACTCGTAGCCCATGTCGGGGTTGGGCTCGATGCGCAGGCGGCAGTCGGCGAACTGGCCGGAGCCACCGGTCTGCTTCTTGTGACGGCCGTGGCCTGTGGCGATGCGGCGGATGGTCTCGCGATACGGGATGCGCAGGGCGACGGTGTGGGCCGTGACGCCGGTGCGGTCCTCGAGACGGTCGAGGAGGACGCTGACCTGGGCCTCGCCGATGGCGGAGATGACGGTCTGGGCGGTCTCCTCGTCACGGGCGACCTTGAGGGTGGGGTCGGCCTCGGAGGCCTTCTGCAGGAAGTCGAAGATCTTGCCCTCGGCGCCGCGGGAGTCGGCCTCGATGGCGATGCGATACAGGGAGTTGGGGAAGCGGAACGCGGCGGCCTCGACCTTGCCGGTGGCGGAGAGGGTGTCGCCGGTGAGGGCCTCGAGCTTGGGGACGACGCAGATGTCGCCGGCGGCGCAGGACTGGACCTCCTCGGCCTCGTTGCCCATCATGATGTTGAGGTGGCCGAGGCGCTCGGACTTGCGGGTGCGGGCGTTGATGAGCTCGGTGCCCGGCTTGATGGTGCCCACGAGCACCTTGATGAAGGACAGGCGGCCCTTCTGCGGGTCGTTGAGGCTCTTGAAGACGAAGGCGACGGGACGGCTGTCCTCGGGGTCGATGTCGAGGGACTCGCCGTTGACCAGCGGGATGCGGCCGAAGTCGCTCATGGTCGGGAACCAGGCGACGATGGCGTTGAGCAGGGAGATGACGCCCTCCTCCTTGACGCTGGCGCCGGAGAAGACGGGGACGAAGATGCGGTCGCGGATGGCCTTGCCGAGGCAGCCCTCGAGCTCGGCCTGGGTGACCTCCTCGCCCTCGAGGTACTTCATCATGATCTCCTCGTCGGCCTCGGCAACGAGGTCGACCAGGGTCTCGCGGGCCATCTCGGCCTCGTCGAGGTACTCGGCGGGGATGTCCTCCTCGACGACCTTGCCGTTCTCGAGGTGGCGGGCCTTCATGTGAACGACGTCGATGACACCGGAGAAGGCGTCGTTGATGCCCATGGGGAGGGTGACGGCGCCGAGGCGGTTGCCAAAGCGGTCGCGGAGCTGGGCCAGGACGGAGTCGAAGTCCTGCTCGGTGCGGTCGAAGCGGTTGACGAAGACCGCGCGGGCCAGCGAGAGGTCCTCGGCGGCGTACCACAGGCGGGTGGTGGTGGTCTGCGGGCCAGCGGAGGCGTCGACGACGAAGAGGGCCGTCTCGCAGGCGCTCATGGCCGCGTAGGCGTCACCCACGAAGTCGGGGTAGCACGGGGCGTCGAGGATGTTGATGCGCCAACCGTTCCACTTGACGGGGGCGATGGTGGTGGAGATGGAGAAGCCGCGTGCGCCTTCCTGCTCGTCGTAGTCAAGCGTGGGCTTGGTGCCGGCGTGGCCGCCCAGGCGCGTGGTGCGCCCGGTCAGGTGAAGCATGGCCTCGGCCAGCATGGTCTTGCCCACGCCACCTTGGCCGACAAGGACGACGTTCTTGACCTGATCGCTCATGAGCTTTCCTCCCGTTTCTCCGCCGACCAGTTCCTACCCCGGGCGGCGGCGTTTCCCTAGCCGCATCAGACGGCGTACTTGCAGCCTCTCTACTTTACACGTATGTGATGGAGACGATGCGCACATATCGGGCGACGGTAGGTCGCGACGGAGGAGAATTCGCCCCACGATACCTGGGGAGGCCGATGCCAGCGGGCGCGCGTCACCACGGTCCACGAAGAAGCCCGTTATGAGCAACCTCAGCGGGATGTCCCGGAGCCGTGGGGCATCGTGATGAACAGGTCGCAGGTGCGTAGGTCGCTCCCCAAGGTCCCCACGACCGACGCGTCGATTCCCCGGACCCACAGGGCGTCGGCCAGGGCTATCTGGTCGCGGCGCGAACCCGCGGCGAAGGCAGCCCACCAGGCGTCCATGAGGCCAACACAGCGCTCGTCGTGATGCCTCCGCACGATGACGGGGGCCTCGAGCAGGCCGCCGTGCTCGGGGACGCCGTGGGCGCGCAGCACAGCCCCCTGGGCACGCAGCCGCTCCTTGGAGTCCTTGCCCTTGACGATGCACGCCTCTATCTCCTGGTAGGCGCAGTCCCGGTTCTTGTGCCTGAACATCGCCACGGGATAGTCGTCGAGCCCACGTGCGAGCGCCGTGAGGTCAGAGACCACGAGGACGTTCGAGTCGAGGTAGACCGACGTGCGATGATTGGGAAAGAGCAGGTGGGGATGCATCTTGCACCAGCGGTTCGAGAGCACGGGGTCTCCTCGGAGGTCGCGGGGGACCACGTCTGCCGGGTCGATGCGCACCCAGCGGCTTCCCTGGGGGACCTCCTGGTCGGTCACCATCCGGTAGTCGACGTTGTCTGGGTGGATGAGGGGCTCCCAAATCTGGTCATAGTCCCCAAACGGGGCTTGGTAGACGACGATCTGCTCGTCGCCAAAGTAGTCGTCTGGGTTCGTGCGCCAGGGGTCGTCCCCCGCAGTGGCAAGGGGCAGGTCCAGGCCAAGGCGCCGCACCCTCCTGCTCCGCAGCATGCCGTCCAGGTTACCGCTGCGCAGCGCCCGCACCAGTCGTTTGACGCGAGACCCGCCTCCGGACGAGCCGCGCTTCGCCTTGTAGAGGCGCGCCATCTCCTCGAGGCCCGCCAGCAGCATGACGTAGTCCTCCCGACGCATCCCCTCGCCCCTCATACGCGCTCACCGCCCTCGTCAAAGCGTCGCAGCCATCTGGACAGCAGGTAGTGGTCACGCACCGAGGGGTCGACGGGCCGCACGGGCGTCGCGAGGAACTCCGCGAGGTCGCGGTCCTCCCCCATGACATAGACCCAGCTGTCATCGTAGAAGTCCTGTTGGCACATGTCCTGCTTGTTGGTCACGAGCTTCTTGCCCCAGAACATGGCCTCCAGCGGCCGCAGGGACAGGCCCGCTTCCTGCCTGTCGTAGCAGTCGACGAGGACGTCTGCCTCGCGGACGAGGTCCGCGACCTCCCGATACGGCATGATGGTCTTGCCCTTCCAGGGGCGCAGGCTGTCCTGCCTGAATACGGGGTCGAACGTCGCGCCTGCGCGCTCGAGCATCGCACCAATCTCGCGGAAGAGCTCCCCGCGGCCCTTCTCCCTTCCCACGAAGATGGCCCTCGGGCGCTCGACAGGAGGTCGCACTGGTTGTTCGAGCGCCTCCCTGGCCAGGTTGTCGAAGTAGAACTGGGTGTTGTGCCTCATCCCATAGCGCTCGCAGTCGTACGTGGAATACGACCAGAGCTCGACCCTGCCGGCAACGGAGTCGAAGGCACGCATGTCCTTGACGGGGTTCCAGAACCAGAGGATGACCCGCTTGTCTTGCATGCGCCTCGTGAGCCAGTCGAGGTACGAGGGCTCCGTGTATGAGTCAAAGACGATGATCGTATCGTCTGCGGGCTTGCCGAGGTCGCGATAGACGAGCGAGCGAGGCAGCAGGCGGGCCTTGACGTGCCCCTCGATGCGCCTGATCACGTCGTTGCGATACTGGCTGACCTGGCGGACGCCACTTTCCCTGAAGCACTCGGAGAAGGGCGCATGGGAACCGCTGTCGAAGTAGACGATCACGCGCACCCCTCCCCCACGTCATGTCTGCCAGTTGCCATCAGCCTATGATAGCAGCGGTTTCCTGCTGGTGCCTTCTACGGGGCGCACATGAGAGGAGGGGCTCCCGTGGGAACCCCTCCTCGTGGTCAGATCATGTGGGCCGTAGGCGTCTTAGGCCTTGCGGCGGCGGTACACACCGTAGCCCAGGAGGGCGGCGCCGAGCAGGGCGAGCATGCCCGCCTGCGGGGTCTCGTCGCCGGTCTTAGGAACCACGGGCTTGGGCTTGGGCGTGGGCTTGGGCGGAACGGGCGGGGTGGTGGGCTCGGTGTAGGTGTTGGTGAAGGTCACGAGGCCATCCTCGTTCTCGCCACCGGTAACCGTGGCCACCAGCTTGCCGTCCTCCTCCGTCACCTCGACCGTGATGGTGTACTTGTTGGAGTCGTAGGTGTAGTTGGGGTTGGTGCCAGCGACCTCGGAGACCTCGTACTCATAGGTGCCGACCTCGGCGTACTCGATCCAACCGAACTCGTACTCGCCGCCACCCTTGATGTTGACGGTCTTGGCGCCGTTGCTCGAGCCCTTGGGCATGGGGGCGCCTTCGGTGATGGCGACCATCTGGAACGTGAAGGTCTCGTCCGTGGGAGGCGTGTCGCCCGTGACGACCTTCTTGATGGGCGGGTCGATCCTCACCGGCTCAAGCTCGAAGGTGTTGGTGATGGTGGCGCTGGGCGAGTAGGAGACAGCCGCGTCGAGCGTTCCATCGCCGTTGTCGGTGACCTTGATGGTGACGGTGACGTCACCGGAACCGGTCCAGCCAGCGGCCTCGAAGCCATCCTCGGAGACGGTGTAGGTGAAGCTCTTGCCAATGGCGGTCTGGTCGAAGGCGATGGGTCCGAAGGAGGCGGTCCCGGCTTCCGTGAGCTCCGCGGTGGTCGTCTCGGGCATCGGGGCCTCGCCCTTGGCAGCCAGCGTGAGCGTCAGGGTCTCGCCCTCGGGCCACTCGGCGCCCTCGAGCACCTTCTCGACCTCGATAGTGGCCTCGCCCTTGGCCTCGTAGGAGTTCTTGAACGTGGCGTCCTCCGGGTCATAGGCGTACTCGAAGCTGAGGTTGCCCTTGCCGTCGTCCGTGACCGTCACCGTGACGGTGATGGTGCTGTCGTCGTACGTGTAGCCAGGCTTGCCACCGTTCTCCTCGGTGATCTCGTACACGAACACGAAGGTGCCAGGCGCGTCGCCCTCGGCGGCGAAGGCGGTCGTCGGCGAGAAGAGCTTCCTCATCACGTTGGCGAGCTCGGCGAAAAGGCTGGGCTCGTCCGTGGCCTCGTCGGCAGGCTCGTCAACGACGGCCTCGTCAGCGGGCTCGTCGGTCGCGGGCTCGTCAGCGACGACCTCGTCAGTCGTCTCGTCTGCGACAGCCTCGTCGGCAGGCTCGTCGGTAACGGCCTCGTCGGCAGGCTCGTCAGTGACCTCGTCAGCGGCGTCATCCGCCTCAAGCTCGACGTCCTCGGCGCTCATGCCCTGCGGGGGCTCGGGGTCGTTGGTGTCGCCGTCACCGGAGTCAGCCGCACCGTAGATGTCGTCCTGGTCGAACTTGATGGAGAAGCTCACGTTTCCGTTCGCATCGTTGGTCGCGGTCAGCGACTCGGGCTCGGGAGCGCCATCCTTGGGCGTGATGGTGAAGGTGAAGTCGCCTGCGTTCAGCGTGGCGCCCGTGAGCTCCTTGTGCACCACGATCTCGGCTTCGCCAGCGGCCTGGTAGGCGTTGGTGACGGTGAAGCCATCCGTGGCGTTGCCGGTGACGACGGGGGTCTTGTAGCCGTCGATCTGGTCCTCCTCGACGGTGTAGGCGATCTCGCCGTTGCTGTCGTTCTTGGGCAGGCCCTCCCACGTGAAGGTGTTGTTGCCCGCGGCGTCGGGGAGGGTGACCGACTTGTCGGACCTCACGCCGTTGATGCACAGGTAGATGGTCGCGCCACCCTCGGCCACGGGGCCGTCCCACTCCTTAGTCACCTTGATGTCGACAGTCGCGGGCGTGTGCGTGTTGGTGATGGTGCCACCAGCGTCGACAGTGGGCGCCGTGCACTCGTAGCCCTCGGGAACCGCATCCTCTGTCACGGTGTACGCGATCTCCTCGCCCTCACCGTCGTACTTGGGCACGCCCTTCCAAGTGTAGGTCCAGTTGTCGCCGCTCTTGGTGACCGTGGGCGTGGGGGCCGTGGTGCCGGAGGGAAGGCCGTTGAGGACCAGCGTGAGGCTGGTCGGGCGGACCTTGTCCTGGTCGCCGTTGTCGTCCCACGTCTTCGTGACCGTGACGTCAATGGCCGCATACTCGTTGGTGAAGGTGACGAGGTACTCGGAGTTCCACTCGACGACGGTGCCCTCGGAGGTCTGGCCATCGGAGAAGTCGTCGTCCACGCCCTCGGTGAGCTCGGAGCTCTTGAAGATGTAGAGCGGGTCGAGCGCGTCCTCCGTGAAGGTGTAGGTAGAGCCAGCGGGGATGTTGATGAAGCTCACCGTATAGCCGGCAGGAATCTTGACCTTGATGTCCTGGCTGCTCTTGGCATAGTAGTAGCCGGTGTTGCCCTCTTCAGCAGTGGCGCCGGAGATGACGTAGCCGGTGTCGGTGACGCGAGCACCGCTGGCATCACGGATGGAGAACCAGACGTAGGCATCGCTGTTGATGTTGTCGGGGTCGCCCTTGGCCTCGTTGCAGTTCACGACATTCAGCGTGAACGGGAAGGTCGCGTCCTCGGGGGCGTCGCCCTCGACTTCCTTGGTCAGGTTGAGGCGCGAACGACGGTAGTTGGTGGCGGTGAGGCTGGCCGTGCCCACATCGCCGGCATAGTACTCGCCCTCGAAGTCCTCAAACGTATAGGTCTCGGCTCCCGACGGCGCAGGGTGCTTCTCGTCGACCTTGATGAGCATGGTCAGCTCGCCGTCGATCATCATCGGGTGGACGACCGGGACGTCGATGTCCCAGTAGTATCCGATGTCCTTGGGCTCCACGAAGGTGAAGTCATGGCCCTGGGCCAGGACCTCCATCTCGCCAGTCTTCTCGTTGGTGCGCATGAGACCAATTGAGACGTAGATGTTGCCCTTCCAGCCGGTGCTGGAGGAGATTGCGAGGTCATACTTGTGGGTGCCGTCGCGGGTGACGTCGAGCACAATCGGAGCCTCTGTCTGGCCGTCGATGTCGTTCTTCCATTCCTTGGCGACGGAGAGGAGCTCGACGGCAGAGCTGCTGACGGGGTCAGGGTTGGTGTACGTCGTTTCACCGGAGGTCGCGGGGTCGTTGCGCGTGTCCTTCCAGTTCAGGGTGGCTGTGGTGTTGGTGTCAAACGTTCCGTCCGCGTGGATGTACGGCTTCACCTCTGCGGGCAGGCTGTCATAGAGGCCGTTCTCGATGTCGGCGATATAGTCGAGCGTGGTCTGGCTGGGATAGACGTCGAAGGTCACGGAGTAGGTGACGCCGTCGAGCAGCGTGCCGACGCTCGAGAGGTCCCAGTCGACGGAGCTGCCGTTGAGTGAGGCCGTGGGCGGGTTGTAGTTGTAGAGCTCGTTGGCCGCGGTCCACTCGTACTTGAGCTGGCCGCCGGAGAGCGTGCCGTTGACGTCGACGGAGTGGCTGCTGCCGCCTCCGTCCGTCCACGTGACCGTCTTGCCGTCGGCGCTGACGGTGTACTCGATGGTGTTGCCGTCGCGGTCGACGCGCGTGAACTTGTTGTTTACCACGGGGATGGAGAGCCAGTACTGGTAGGACCCCTCATCGACCTCGAGAAGCTCGAGGTCGCCCGAGCTGGTTGCCACCTCATGGGTGGTGCCGTCGGAGATGGAGACCGAGGAGATGCCCATGGCCTGGACGACCTTGTCGAAGATCTCGTCGATCGCGGCCTGGAGCTGGGCCGTCTCGCCTGCGTTGAAGTAGTTGGGGGCGTCCTGCGTCGCCGCCACGACGTTGTTGATGCTGCCGCCGCGGTGCTGGTTGTTCTCGGAGTAGTACATGAGGTCGTCGAGCAGGTCGGCCTCGGTGCCGTAGGCGTAGATGCCGTAGAAGGTGCCGCCGGTCCCCTCGCAGGCGCTGGCGATTGCGTAGGCCTCGCCCGTCGCGGCGTTGTAGCGGTCGCGCAGCTGGCCGATGCTGGCGCCGGTCGGGGCGATGGCGTTGTTGCCGTTGCCGGACGCGGTCGGGGCGCCGTCGGTGATCATGACGACGAAGACCGGGTCGTCGTTGCGGACGCCGTCCACGAGCGTCTGGGCCCGCTGCAGCGCGCTCTCCCAGTTGGTGCCGTAGCCGTTGTAGGTGAAGCTGGTCCGCCCGTCCGTGCCGCCGTCGTCGAAGCGGTTGGCGAGCCCCGTGACGTCCGTGGTCCACCCCTGGACCTGGCTGCCGGTCACGGCGAAGTTCACGAGAGACACGCGGATGTTGTCCTCCGCGGTGTTCTGGTAGGTGGCGAGGTTCGCCAGGAAGTCGTGCACGACGTCCTCGGCCTGGTCCGCGCGGGAGTACCTGGAGGTCCCGGCGTTGCTGGTCATGCTCTGGGAGATGTCGTACACGACGACGACGTTCACCCCGCCCGCCTCCTGGGTCTCGTCGTCGGCGTCGCCGGTCACCGAGAGCTCGAGCTTGAAGGTGCCGTCCTCTGTTCCGTCGGACGTCTCGTTTGGTGTGAGCGTCTTGCTGTGCCCGGGCGTGTCGCCCGCGTCTGCCAGCGCAACGTTCACGCCGAACATGACGATGGCAAACACCGCTAGCGCGGCTGCCAGCCATGCCCAGACTACCCTCTTGACCTTCATCGCCAACTCCTAACTCCAACGCAGCCACTAAGACACGTATAAGGAACCCACCACATCCCGGCGCGGGCTCCTGGCTTGCTTCGTTCAACCGCCGCTGCCGAGAGATCGAGCAGCGGCGGGCCTTGACTGGGTCGTCTCCAAGGGGTTCATTGCCTCCCCTTTCGCGCGGGACACGCTCTCTCCCGCATGAGTACGTTTCAGTGCTACAGACCCGTGACTGTTCCATTTAGGGATTAACTGGATGTCAATACGTGCATAATCCAGCTAGTAACCCTTTATGGGATAGTCTGGCCTATCATGCCATACCCTGTGGGAAATAACCGCGAGAATTTGAAATTGGGATAGATGTTTCCTTACTGGCATACCCGCGGGCCCTCTGCCTGCAGCTTTTGAGGGATGGGCTCCTACACAACTAGTGCATGCCAGCCACAAAGGAGGAGGGGCTCCCGTAGGAACCCCTCCTTTAGGTCGGATCATGTTGGCCAGCTGGCCGTTGACGCCTTAGGCCTTGCGGCGGCGGTACACGCCGTAGCCCAGAAGGGCGGCACCGAACAGGGCGATCAGGCCTGTCTGCGGGGTCTCGTCGCCGGTCTTGGGAACCGCGGGCGGCTTTGGCGTAGGCTTGGGCTTGGGCGTCGGCTTGGGCGGCTCGGGCGGGTTGGACGGCTTGGTGTAGGTGTTGGTGAAGGTCGCAACCTCGACGTCACCGCAGCTTCCGGTGGCCACCAGCTGACCGTCCTCCTCGGTCACGGTGACCGTGAGGGTGTACGAGGTGGAGTCGTACGAGTAGTTCTCGTTGCTGCCCGCGACCTCGGTGAGCAGGTACTCGTAGACACCCGCCTCCGTGAAGGTCATGACGCCGAACTCCTTCTCGCCAGCACCGACGATCGTCATGGTCTTGACGCCGTCGACCGTGCCCTCGGGCATGGGAGCGCCCTCGGTGATGGCAACCATCTGGAACGTGAAGGTCTCGTCCGTGGGAGGCGTGTCGCCGGTGACGATCTTCTTGACCGGCGGGTCATAGGTGGTCGGGATGGGCTGGTACGTGTTGGTGAACGTGTTGCCACCCGAATAGGTGACCGTCGTGGTGAGCTTGCCGTTCCCCGCCTCGTCGGTGACCTTCACCTCGACGGTGCACTTGTGGTCGTCGTAGGTGTAGCCAGCCTTGCCGCCGTTGACCTCGGTGAGGGTGTAGGTGAAGGTCTTGTCGACATCGTCCTGGTCGTACTCGATGGCCTCGAACGCGAAGTTGCCCTCGGCATCGTTCTGGACGGTCTGGATGACCTCGCCCGAGGAGTCCCTCAGCTCGAAGCTGAACTGGCCTTCTGCAAGGTCGGCACCCTCGAGGACCTTCGTGCCGGCGATGGTGGCAGAGCCCGAGGCGGTGTACGTGTTGGTGAACGTGGTGTCGCCGCTGACCTCGTAGGTGACCTTGAGCTTGCCGCTGTAGTCATCGGTGACGGTGACGGTATACGTGACCTCATGACCGTCGTAGGAGTAACCGGGCTTGCCGTCGTTGACCTCCCTGATGGTGTAGGTGAAGGTCTTGGTGCGGACTGCGGGGTTGACCTCGTCGGCATAGGCGAACGTCGGGGCGAAGAGCCTGTTCAGGCCGAGCGCGTTGGCAAGATCGGAGAGCGGGCTGGGCTCGTCAGCAACGTCCTCGGCCGTGGCGTCGGTGGCAGCGGGCTCTTCGACGGACTCGTCGGCGACGACCTCGTCGGTGGTCTCCTCGGCAGCGGGCTCGTCAGCGGTAGGCTCGTCGGCGACGACCTCGTCGGTGGCTTCGTCAGCGATGCCGACCGGCTCCGTGCCCTCGTCAGCGGCAGGGGCGTCGTCCTCGGTGTTGGCGCTGCCGGTGTTGCCACCATCGGCGCTGCCACCGTCCTCGTCGAAGATGCTCAGGTCGTACGTGATGGTGTCGAACTCGACCGCACCAGAGGCGTCGTTGCTCTTCGTCTGGATGACCTTGCCAGCCTCATCGACCAGCTCGAAGGTGAACTGACCGTCTGCGAGGGTGCGACCGTTCAGCTTCTTCTGTGCCGTCGGTGTGAACTCGCCACCTTCCGGGTTGTAGGTGTTGGTGAACGTGGGCTTGTCCTCGCTATATGCCACGCTGGCACCGAGCGTACCGTCATGGTTGTCGGAGACCGTCACGGTCGCGGTGATCTTGTGGGCGTCGTACGTGATATAGGTCTTGTCTCCCTTTTCCTCGGTGATCTCGTACACGTACGTGCCAGGAGCCGAGAAGGTGATCGCATCGAAGGCGACCTTGCCGGCGGCATCGTTGGAGGTGGTGTCGCTCCCCTGGATGGGGGCGCCGTCGACCGGGGTCAGCTTGAACGTGAACGCGCCGGCGGTGAGGGGGGCACCCTCGAGGACCTTGGTGGCCTCGATCGTCGCGGTGGTCGGGGTGACCTTGTACTCGTTGTTGAAGGTAACGGTCCCGCTGGGGCTGACTTCGGCCGTCAGCGTGCCAGTGCCCGTGCCGTCATCCTTGACGGTGACCGTGACCTGCTTGGCGGTGTCGTTCGTGACACCAGCGTACGTGCCGGTCTCGGTCAGGGTGTACACGTAGGTTCCAGGCTTGGGATAGCTGATGGCGCCAAACGAGCCACTTCCGCCGTTCGCCAGCTGGAGCTCGGTGACGTCGGGCATCGGGGCGTTGTTCGTGGTCGTCAGGGTGACGGTCCACTTCGCGTTCTCGGGGCCGGTGGTCCCTGTGGGGAGCTGCAGCACCTTGCTCACGGGGATGCTCGCCGTGGCGGGATTGGGGCTATAGGTGTTGGTCAGCGTGGTAACGGTGCCAGAGGCGGTGTTGCTGGAGAGCTTGTAGCCCGCAGGCAGCGTGCCCTCGGTCCAGGTGTAGGAGACCTCCTGGCCGTTCGCGTACTTGG
>CAMPCT010000054.1 GCA_946647055.1 uncultured Atopobium sp.
AGTTGTCGCCCTTCTTGGAGTGGTAGATGATGTGGCGCTTCTCGGCGGGACCGTGATAGACGATCTCGCGCTCCTCGGGCGTGAGCTCGCTAAACGGCACGTCCGTGCGGACGCCCATCTCGCGGACGATGTCCTTCATGAGGTCCCACATGAGGCTGCCCCACACCACGACGGCGCCTTCGTCTATCGACTTGGACTCGTCGGGCACGAGCGTGGACTCGTCGACCGTGCGCACGAAGCCCGTCCCCTGGCAGGTGGGGCAGGCGCCTTCGCTGTTGAAGGCCATCTGCTCGGCGCCCGGGCCATAGAAGCGCGCGCCGCACACGGGACACGTGGTCTCGCGCTCGAGGGCCACGTCCATCGAGGGCGGCACGTGGTGGCCGTTGGGGCACACGTGGCTGCCGACGCGGCTGAAGAGCAGGCGCAGGTGGTTGAGCAGCTCGCTCATGGTGCCAAAGGTGGAGCGCACGTCGGGGATGCCCGGGCGCTGGCGCAGCGCGAGGGCGGCCGGCACGTGCAGGACCTCGTCCACCTGGGCGCGGCTCGCCTGCGCTATGCGACGGCGCGTGTAGGTGGAGAGGGCGTCCATGTAGCGGCGCGACCCCTCGGCGTAGAGCGTCCCCAGCGCCAGGCTCGACTTGCCCGAGCCGGAAACGCCCGCGATGCCCACCAGCTGGTGAAGCGGGATGTCGACGTCGACGTCGCGCAGATTGTGGACCCGTGCCCCGCGGACCTCGATGTTGCTGGGTTGTTGGCGCATGTGACTCCTCGCTGGTGCGAACGAAAGGGGTACTCCCCTTTGAAAGGGAGTACCCCTTGCCTCTTGCCTACCCGTTACCTAGCCTTCGAACGGCACCGCGTGCGCGACGGCGTCGGCAAGCGACAGCTCGGCGCAGTCGTTGTCGAGGTCGAGCAGCTTGTAGCGCCAGTTGCCCATGCCCAGCTCGTGCATGTAGGAGAGCTGGCGCAGGCCATGGCGGCTCTCCATGCGCTCGACCAGGTCGTGGTTGTGCGCGAGCCCCGCCTCGGTCATGGCGTAGACCAGGTCGACGCAGGCGGAGTCGATGGCGCAGATGTCGGTGGAGGCGAGGATGCCGATGTTGGGGGTGACCACCGGGGCGGCACCGACACCGGCGCAGTCGCAGTCGACGGACATGTTGCGCATGACGTTGACGTAGGCCACGTGCTCGCCAAAGTAGTCGATCGTCGCCTTGGTGGACTCGGTGATGCGCTCCATGAGCTCTTCCTCGGCGATGCTCCACATGTTGTCGGAGCCCACGACGGTGTGGATGGCCTTCTTGCCGATGCGCCCGTCGGCACAGCCGATGCCGATGTTCTTGTTGGAGCCGCCAAAGCCGCCCATCATGTGGCCCTTGAAGTGCGTGAGCGCAAGGAGCGAGTCGTAGGAGAGCATGTTGGCGCCCACGGTCATCTCGCGGAACCACTTGCCGCCCTCGACGGGCAGCGTGGTGGTTGCCCACTCGTCCATGATGTCGACCTCGGCGAAGTTCCAGCCATTCTTCGCGATGGTCTTGCGATGGTCCTCGGTGGTGTAGCGCCCGCCCTTGTAGTAGGTGTTGGTCTCGACGATGGTGGAGTTGGGCAGGTCGGCCATGAGCTTGCGCACCCAGTCGCGCGGGATGATGTTGGGGCCATCGGGCTCGCCGGTGTGGAGCTTGACGGCGATGCGGTACTCGAGCCGGTCGCTCACCTTGGCGAACGCCTTGGCCAGGCCCTCGGCGGAGAGGTCGCGCGTGAACCAGACGATGGACTCACCACCGTCGCGCTCCTCGAGTGGGATGTGCACGTCACCGCCGGTGCCGGGCGTGGCGGGCGGCATGGGCGCCGGTGCATTGCCGGCCATGGCGGCCCCTACGAAGGGGGCGACCAGGAAGTCGAGGCCGCGGGGATGCTCGTCGCGCTGGTCGGAGATGATGGGCTCGTCGGGCATGGTTGCTCCAATCTCGTGAAGTCTCTCGTCCCATCACATGATAGCAGGGAGGAGCCGTCGTCACTTCTCCGGCAGAGCCATGCACGTTGGAAGTGTCATCAGGGCCCTGCGCAAGGGAGGTCGAATGATGCTCCCAAATTGCGTGGTTTCCATAATAGTTAACCTTTTCTAACTTACTGTGCTAGCATGTGCCGTTGAGGAGGTGGCCCATGCCACAGGAAGTCATATACGGCCTGCTCATCCCCTTTGCCGGGACATCCCTCGGCGCCGCCTGCGTCTTTCTCATGAGGGAGGAGCTGCCCGACAAAGTCAACCGAGCCCTCACCGGCTTCGCGGCGGGCGTCATGACCGCAGCCTCCATCTGGAGCCTGCTCCAGCCCGCCATGGACGACTCCGCCCAGCTTGGGAGGCTCGCCTTCGTGCCGGCAGCGGCGGGCTTCTGGCTGGGGACGCTCTTCCTGCTGCTGCTCGACACCGTCATCCCCCACCTGCATCTGGGCGATGAGGGGGAGCTGGAGGGGCCGCGGACGCGCCTCGCGCGCACGACCCTCATGATCCTTGCGGTGACGCTGCACAACATCCCCGAGGGCATGGCCGTAGGCGTGGTCTTCGCCGGCTGGATGTCGGGCGCCACGACCATCACCCTGGCGGGCGCCATGGCGCTGGCGCTGGGCATCGCCATCCAGAACTTCCCCGAGGGGGCGATCATCTCGATGCCCCTGCGAGCCGAGGGCATGGGACGTGGGCGCGCCTTTGCGGGCGGGGTCCTCTCGGGGGTGGTGGAGCCCCTTGGCGCTGTGGCCACCATCATGGCCGCGCGGCTGGTCGTGCCCTTCCTTCCCTACCTGCTGGGCTTTGCCGCCGGAGCCATGATGTACGTGGTGGTCGAGGAACTCGTCCCCGAGATGAGCGAGGGCCACCACTCCAACGTGGGCGTGGTGCTCTTCGCGCTGGGGTTCACCGTGATGATGGCGCTGGACGTGGCCTTGGGGTAGCCGTGAGCCGTCCTACGCCTGCGAGACGAAGCTCGAATAGGCCGCCTTGGCGCTCACGCCAGGTAGGTTGCCAATCCTGCCGGCGAGCGCGGAGATGGTGTCTGCTGGGGCGTCGACCACGACGCTGATGACGTTCACGCCCTTGGCGCGATACGGAATGCCCATGCGCCCCACCACATACGGTGCGTACTCGTGAAGGATCTTGTTGAGCCGCTCGACCGAGCCCTCGTCCTCGACGATGATGCCTATGACCGCGACGCGCGTCTCCATGGGTCCTCCCCCGCATGACCTTGCCTCTGTCCTCGACACCTAGTTGTATACCATTGCCTCACCCAAAATCACCCAAGATTAATCTTCGCCCAAGGACCGGTTAATCTTTGAACGCCATCATGCAAGTCGTCAGGAAGTTGGGGCGCACGGAGCACCCCACACCAGAGGAAAGGACTTGATCATGGACAAGCTCGAGAAGGTCGAACTCATTCGCGAGAAGACCGGCGTCACCTACGACGACGCGAAGGTCGCCCTCGAGGCCTGCAACGACGACGTGCTCGACGCGATCATCTGGCTGGAGCGCCTCGGCAAGGCCACCACGCAGACCGCCAGCTACACCACCAGCGCCGCCACCGAGGCCGGCCCCGTCTCCCCCGAGATGGCCCAGGCGCAGTACGCCTACCAGCAGTCCACCAGGAAGTCCAAGTTCGGCGAGTGGGTCGGCCGCGTGGGCAACGAGGCCAAGCGCATCGTGCGCGCCAGCCTCGACACCTCGTTCGTCATCACCCGTCACGGCGAGAAGGTCTTCGCGATGCCCGTGCTCTTCATCATCCTGGGCATCCTGCTGTGGTGGGCCGCCTTCCCGCTGCTGGTGATTGGCCTGTTCCTTGACTGCCACTACCACATCGAGGGCGCCAGGCCCATCACCGTCGACGTGAACAAGGTCATGGACATGGCCTCGGACGGCGTGGACTCCATCAAGGACACGGTCATGGGCGACAAGGACGACGAGGCCCAGAACTAGCAACTGGGCTACGATAGCGGGTGGGGGCATTCGCTCCCACCCGCACTGCTGGACAAAGGTAGCAGGCACCTTTGTCCAGTCCGCACGAAAGGACGTACCATGAGCAGGATTCTCATCGTCGAGGACGAGGCCAAGATCGCCCGCTTCGTGGAGCTCGAGCTCACGCACGAGGGCTACGAGGTGGACAAGGCGGCCGACGGTCGCGAGGGCGTCGAGAAGGCCCTCGCCAACGACTACGACCTCATCCTCCTCGACATCCTGCTCCCTCAGCTCAACGGCATGGAGGTCCTGCGGCGCGTCCGCCGCGAGAAGGACACGCCGGTCATCCTGCTCACCGCCCGCGACGCCGTCATGGACAAGGTCGCGGGCCTCGATGCCGGCGCCGACGACTACATCACCAAGCCCTTCGCCATCGAGGAGCTGCTCGCGCGCATCCGCGTGGCCCTCAAGCGCCGCGAGGCCATGGCCGCGACCACCGCGAGCGTCGAGGCTCCCGCACCCGCACCCATCGAGACCAACGTCCTCACCATCAAGGGCGTCTCTCTCGACGTCGACCGCCACGAGGTCACCGTGGGAGGCGAGCCCGTCGAGCTCACCAACCGCGAGTTCGAGGTGCTCAAGGCGCTCATGGAGAACCGCGAGATCGTCATGAACCGCGAGCGGCTGGCACAGCTCGCCTGCGGCTACGACTTCGTGGGCGAGACCAACATCATCGACGTCTACATCCGCCACCTGCGCTCGAAGATCGACGACCGCTTTGGCATCAAGCTCATCACGACCGTCCGTGGGGTGGGGTATGTCATTCGCGAACGATAGGGACACGACGAGGCGACTCCCCGCCGTTCCCCAGAGCCGTCCCAGGACGAGGATGCGCACGAGCCCCCGCACCTCATCCATCGCGCGCTCGATCGGCTGGAGCAACTGGTGGCGCAAGCTGGTGGGCTGGCTCTTCTTCGACCTGTTGCTCGTCACAATCGCGCTCTTCATCTTCGCGTACCGCTGCAACGAGTCGGTCATCGAACGCGAGACCCTCAACCCCGCCTCGTACTTCTCCCATATGGCGCTCGAGGGCGACGGCATGTCCATCTCGACCTGGCGCTACGAGGTCACGACCTTCGACGACAACGTGACGCACAGCTTCTACCTGCTGCCTGCCGTCGAGGACATCTGGCCCGTGCCCGCGTTCATCCTCGGGTGGCAGCTCGTCAGCCTCTTTGGGGTCTTTGGCGACATCCGCCGCGTCCGACGCAAGCTGCAGCCCCTCAACGACCTCGCCGTCATGGCAGACACCTTGGGCCAGGTGGGCGTGGTCGACCCCATGTCGCTCCCCGGCTCAAGCAGCGCCGACAAGATGGCTACCCTCGAGCAGGCCATCGCGCGGGCCAGCGTGGACTCCCCCACCGTCTCCACCGGCGACCAGGACCTGCGCTCCATCGAGATTGCCCTCAACGGCCTGCTGCGCCAGATGCAGGAAGCCAAGCTCCAGCAGATGCGCTTCGTGAACGACGCCAGCCACGAGCTGCGCACGCCCATCGCCGTCATCCAGGGCTACGTGGGCATGCTCGACCGTTGGGGCAAGACCGACCCGACGGTGCTGGAGGAGTCCATCGAGGCCCTGCGCGCCGAGTCCGACCACATGCAGGAGCTCGTGGAGCAGCTGCTGTTCCTGGCGCGCGGCGACTCCGGACGCAACACGCTCCAGAAGGAGCCCCTCAACCTCGCCGACGTGGTGCGCGAGGTGTGGGAGGAGTCCGAGATGATCGACCCCGACCACACCTACACCTGCACCGTGGACGAGGCGGACACGCGCGACCCGCGCTACCAGATGGTGGGCGACCTGGTCATGGTCAAGCAGTCCATGCGCATCATGGTGCAGAACGCCCAGAAGTACTCCTCCGCAGGCACCTCGATCAGGCTGTCCGTCGCGACCGACCCCACTGGCGTGAGCTACATGGTCCAGGACGAGGGCATGGGGATGTCCGAGAAGGACGCTGCCCACGTGTTCGAGCGCTTCTACCGCGCCGACGGGGCCCGCAACGAGGGCACCGAGGGCAGCGGCCTGGGCCTCTCCATCGCCAAGTGGATCGTCGACGCCCACAACGGCACCATCGAGGTGGTCTCGCGCGAGGGCGTGGGCACGCGCTTCACCGTGAGGTTCCCGCGGTAGCGGCACCACCTCGTCTCCCGATTGCCGCGTCTGTCCCTTTTGCATCAGACGCAAGGGGAAACGTCCCCTTTACATCCCCCTGCTAGACTCACCCCTCGAATGACGAGGAGGTGAGACATGGCCGACAACCCCATGGCGGAGTCCCGGGAGCTCTTTGCGGAGACCCCCACGGGCATGCTCTTCATGCGCGCCGCGATACCCGGCGCCGCCGGCATGCTCGTCTCGTCGATCTACGGCACCATGGACGGCGTCCTGGTGGGACGCTTCGTGGGCGAGACCGCCTTTGCCGCCATCAACCTCGCCCTCCCCTTCGTGATTCTCGCGTTCGCCCTCGGCGACCTCATTGGCTCGGGCTCCGCCGTGCCCATCTCGATCAGCCTGGGCAAGGGTGACGAGGACCGTGCCAACCAGGTCTTCACCGTCGCCACGGCCATGAACGTCCTCACGGGGGCCCTGCTCGGGGCCATCTTCTTCGTGAGCGCGCCGGCCATCATGGCCGCCATGGGCGCGACGGGCCTCCTGGCGCAGCTCGCCACCTCGTACCTGCGCGTCTATGCCCTGTTCCTGCCCTTCACCACCGTGCTCTACGCCGCCGACAACTACCTGCGCATCTCGGGGCAGATCGGTCGGAGCTTCCTGGTCAACCTCTTCATGGCCGTGTTTGGCGCCGCGCTGGAGTTCTGGCTGCTGGGTGGCCTCCACCTGGGCGTGCGCGCCGCAGCCGCGGCCTTCTCGATCGCCATGACGGTCTCGGTCGCCCTGTCGTTCTGGCCCTTCGTGCGCGGCCAGCTGCAGCTCAAGTTCGTGCGACCGGAGCCCACGGTCGAGATGGTCACCGAGATCGTCCGCCTGGGCATGCCGGTCTTCCTCGAGAACGTCTCGGGGCGCCTCATGTCGATCATCCTCAACGCGGCCCTTCTGCGCCTGGGCGGCGAGGAGGCGGTCTCGGTCTGGGGCGTGCTCATGTTCTCCGACAGCATCGTGGTCATGCTCATCTATGGGACGGTCGACTCCCTCCAGCCTGCCGTGGGCTTCAACTGGGGCGCCGGCACCCTCGGTCGCGTGAAGTCGCTCGAGCTGTACTGCTTTGCCACGAGTGCCGCCTTTGGCCTGGCCTACGTCCTCGCGGCCCAGACCTTCCCCGACATCATCACCCTCGTCTTCCTGCCCGAGGCGGACCCCGAGCTGCTCGCCATGTCCGTCCATGCGCTACGCGTCTTCTCGCTCGGCTTCCTCGTCCGCTGGCTTGCCTTTGCCACGCAGAGCTTCATGATCGCCGTGGGCCAGGCAAAGCTGGCCTCGCTCGTGTCGGTCGTCATGGCCCTGGCGGCGCCGTTGGTGACCTTGGTCGCCCTGTGGCCGCTGGGCCTCGAGGGCCTCTGGCTCAACACGCCCGTCGCCTCGGTGCTCACCGCGGGCGTCTGCGGCTTCGTGCTCCTGCGCTTCAAGGGGTCGGTCCACGAGCGCGCGGCCGCGGCCCGAGAGGGAAACTAGGGCCATGTCGCGCGCGACGGACAGGGTCACGCTCCTCCTCGACTGCCTCCGCGTGGTCGTCGGGCTCTTCGTCTTCGCCGCCGGCGTCCATCTCACCATCTTCGCGAACATCGGCCTGGCACCCTGGGACAGCCTGGGGATGGGCATGAGCTACCACCTGCCCCTCAACTACGGGCTCTCCATGACGGCCATGGCGGTGGCCATCCTCGCCATCGACCTCGCGATGGGCGAGAAGGTCGGTTTGGGCACCGTCATCGACGCCCTGCTCACCGGCAACTTCGTCCAGCTCTTCAACGACCTCAACCCCTTGCCGGCAAACGAGTCACTGGTGGCAGGCCTCGTCATCATGGTCTGCGGCTTTGCGGTCATGGCCGTGGGCATGAAGCTCTACATGGAGGCGGGGCTTGGCTGCGGCCCACGCGACGCACTGCTCGTGGGGCTGGGCAGACGCCTGCCGCACATTCCCATCGGCGCAGTCGAGATCGGCCTGTGGAGCACCGTCACCCTCGCCGGCTGGCTTCTGGGCGGTCCGGTGGGCCTGGGAACGCTCGTGGCGGCCCTGGGCGCCGGGGCTGTCATGCAGGTGGTCTACGACCTCATTGGCTTCGAGCCGCGCGACGTAACACATCGCGGCCTAAACGAGCTGTAAGGCGCGACGAGGCCAATCTTTATGGTGCCTTTATGGCAGGGATAAGGGCCATTACCTCGCCTTCCTCGTCATGTGGGCATCACGTGCGGGGTTGGCCCACAACCACATGCGCCTTGGGATAAGGTTGCCATAAAATGTGCATGCCGTTTGTGTACGATTGCGTGGCCCTTGCGCCCCGGTCATCGTGGCCGCAGAGGCTGGTTGGGTGTGACGCTCGGGTCGAGGGGGCTCTCATGAACATCATCATCGTCGGCGCCGGAAAGATCGGCTCAGCGCTGGCCGAGTGCCTCTCGGGCGAAGGTCATGACATCACGGTCATCGAGCGCAACCCCGAGCGTGTCTCGCGCATCTCGACCTCTCTCGACGTCATGACGGTCTGCGCGAACGGGGACATCGACTCCCTCAAGCTCGCGAACGCCGAGGAGGCAGACCTGCTCATCGCCGTGACCAACTCCGACGAGGCAAACATCCTGTGCTGCCTGGTTGGCCGCAAGCTCGGCATCAAGAACACGGTAGCCCGCGTGCGCGAGGAGGACCGCTATCGCGAGGTGCTCTTCCTCGAGAAGGAGCTCGGCCTCTCGCTCGTCATCAACCCCGAGCTCGCCTGCGCAAACGAGATCAGCCGCGTGCTGCGCTTCCCCTCAGCCACCAAGGTGGATACCTTCGCCCACGACCGTGCCGAGCTCGTGGAGTTCAGGGTCAAGGCCGACAACCCCCTCTGTGGGACGGCCCTCCCCGACTACCACCGCTCCTTTGGCAACGGCACGCTGGTGGCAGCGGTCGTCCGCGACGGCGAGGCCTTCATCCCGCAGGCAAGCTTCCGCTTCCAGGCGGGAGACTCCGTGCTCGTGGTCGGCTCGCCCCAGAAGATCAGTCGTCTCTTCAAGAAGCTCGACATCTTCAAGCGTAGGGTGCGCAGCGTCATGATCGTGGGTGGCGGCCGCATCGGCCTCTACCTCGCACGCGAGCTTGTCTCCGCAGGCATCGGCGTCACCCTCGTCGAGCATGACATCAAGGTCGCCGAGGCGTTCAAGGACATGCTGCCGACGGTCGAGGTCATCTGTGACGACGGAACCCAGCCCTCCGTCCTCGAGGAGGCCGGCATCGGGAGCGTCGATGCCTTCGTCGCGCTCACCGGCATGGACGAGGTCAACACCATCCTCTGCTCGTACGCGCAGTCGCGTGGCGTGGGCAAGGTCGTCAACAAGGTGAGCGAGTCGCACTTCGTCGACATGGCGACCACCTTTGGCCAGGACGCGCCCATGCAGCCCCACGTCATCATCGCAGAGCAGGTGCTGCAGCACGTGCGCAGCATGGAGAACTCGGGCCGTGAGAGCAAGGTCGAGTTGCTACGCCGCGTCATGGGCAACCAGCTCGAGATCCTCGAGTTCGTCGCCCGAAGCGGGTCGCCCTGCCTTGAGACCCCCCTCTCCGAGCTCGACCTTCGTGGGGAAACGCTCGTCGTGGCCATCATCCGGAAGGGCTACTGCATCATTCCCAATGGCAGCAGCACCATCTATGCGGGAGACCGCGTGCTTGCCGTCACAACGCGCCCGGGCATGACCTGCCTCGAGGACATCCTGAGGGGCTAGGCAACCGTGAAGTCACGCATCATTCCCAGAATCCTCTCGCGCGTGCTCCTCATCGAGTCGGCGCTGCTCTGCCTGCCCATGGTCTGCGCGGGCATCTACAACGAGGACACCCAGCCGTTCCTCGCCACCATCCTTGCGCTCGTGGTCGCGGCGGTCGTGCTGGGCCTTCCCTCGCGGGGCGTCGACGTCCGCAGCATGCGGGCAGCCGAGGGCTTCGTCTCGGTGGGACTCTCGTGGATCATCATGAGCCTCTTCGGTGCCATGCCCTTCGTGCTCTCGGGCGCCATCCCCTCCTTCGTCGACGCGTTCTTCGAGACCGTCTCCGGATTCACCACCACAGGCGCCTCGATCCTCACCGACGTCGAGTCCCTGCCGCGCTCCATGCTCTTCTGGCGCAGCTTCTCGCACTTCATCGGGGGCATGGGGGTCCTCGTGTTCATGATGGCCGTCATGCCGCTCGACGAGAAGCACTCCCTGCACCTCATGCGCGCCGAGATGACCGGTCCCGTCAAGGGCAAGCTCGTCCCCCAGATGAGCTCGACCGCCAAGATCCTCTACCGCCTCTACATCGGGCTCACCCTCATCGAGGTGCTCTTCCTGCTCGCCGGTGGCATGCCGCTCTATGACAGCCTGCTCACGGCGTTCGGTACCACGGCAACGGGCGGCTTTGGCATCTACAACGCGAGCATCGGTGCCTACAACAGCCTGTACATCGAGATGGTCGTGGCCGTGTTCATGGTGCTCTCGGGCATCAACTTCAACCTGTACTACTTCATGATCATGCGGCACTCGTTCAAGGCCCTCAAGAACGAGGAGCTCGTGACGTACCTCGTCATCATCCTCGTGGCGACGCTCACCATCGCGAGCAACATCTCCGATCAGGTGGGTGGCCTCATGCCGGGCCTGCGCTATGCGTTCTTCCAGGTGGCGTCGATCATGACCTCGACGGGCTTCTCGTCGGCCAACTTCGACCTGTGGCCCTCCTACTCCAAGGTCCTGCTCGTCCTGCTCATGGTCATCGGCGCCTGCGCCGGCTCCACGGGCGGCGGCACCAAGGTGTCGCGCCTCATCATCATGGTCAAGGCGACCATCAACGAACTGCGCCAGCAGGCCTCCCCCCACTCGGTGCTGCGCATCACCCTCGACGGCAACCGCCTGGACGCGCTCACCATCAAGATGGTCCACGTCTACCTCACCATGTACGCCTCGCTCGTGGTGCTCTCGTGCCTGTTCCTCTCCGTGCAGGGAGTCGACCTCATCACCACGTTCACCTCGACGATCGCCTGCCTCTCCAACATCGGCCCCGGCCTGGCATTGGTGGGCCCGGCAGGCAACTTCGCCTTCTGGAACCCTGCGGCGAAGGTCCTGCTGTCCTTCCTCATGCTGCTCGGCCGCCTGGACATCTTTGCCGTGGCCATGCTGTTCTCGCCCCACGTGTGGAAGAGCCTGCTGCGCTAGACACGCCGACCGTCCGGTGC
>CAMPCT010000055.1 GCA_946647055.1 uncultured Atopobium sp.
TCAACGACCCCGCCATCGTGCCCGACGTGGGCATCTTCGCCAGCCTCGACCCGGTGGCGCTGGACCAGGCCTGCGTTGATGCGGTCAACGCGGCGCCCACGGTCCCCACGTCGACCCTCGCCCAGGCGGAGAGGGACAACCCCGACAGCCCGCACATCCACGACCACCTGCACATGGTCTCACCCGACACGGACTGGCCTGCCATGCTCGCACACTCCGAGCGCATTGGCATCGGCACGCGCGAGTACGAGCTGGTGAAGGTGGGCTAAGGGGTTCTCGTCGCATCCCGTTTTCGGTCACGGTTGTCTCGTCCAGTTTCCGCTTTCGGTCACGGGCCCCTCGCCCAGTTACCGTTTTCGGTCACGGGGGAGAGGCTAAGGGGCATATTGGCTGCGTTTGCCCAGTTGGACATTCGATGCCGTCATTTTCTGAGGGACGCGTGACCGAAAGCGCAGGCGGGCAGAGAAGCCCGTGACCGAAAACCCATAATGCGGTCACTCCTCAGCGAGACACCATGCGGCGGCGTCTCACCTGCTACAATAAGAGGGTTAGCGAATTCGTCCTAGGAGGTCGCGCGCACGCGCATGGACATAGCCCTCTCTATCCTCGTCACGTTCCTGCTCACCATAGCCAACGGCTACTTCTCGGCATCCGAGCTTGCCGTCGTGTCTGCGAAGAAGGCCATCCTCGAGCCCGAGGCCGACGAGGGCGATCGCAAGGCGCGCGCCGTCCTCGACCTCGCTAGCGACTCGGGGGACTTCCTCGCCACCATCCAGGTCGCCATCACCCTCGTGGGCTTCGCCGCGTCGGCCTTTGCCGCCACGAGCCTCTCCGCGCCTCTGGGCGACTGGATGGCATCGCTCGGCCTGAGCGCCGTCATCGCGCGTCCGCTTGCCACGGTGCTCATCACCATCATCGTCTCGTACTTCTCCATCGTGGTTGGTGAGCTGGTGCCCAAGCGCATCGCGCTGGCCGATCCCGAGGGCGTCGCAAAATCCGTCGCTGGCCCGGTGAGCGCCTTCATGACCATCGCGAAGCCGCTGGTGTGGCTCACCTCCAGCTCCGCCGAGGGCCTCTCCGCCCTCCTGGGCATCGCCAGCCCCGACGACTCCGCCGGCGCCTCCGAGGACGAGATCAAGTACATGGTCACCGACTCCGAGGAGCTCACCGAGGAGGAGAAGTCGATGATCCACGAGATCTTCGACCTGGGCGACACGGTCGCCTACGAGGTCATGGTCCCGCGCGTCGACATGACCGCCGTCGAGGACGACTCGACGCTCAAGGAGGTCATCTCGGTCATGCGCGAGACGGGCTACTCGCGCCTGCCCGTCTATCGCGGCACCGTCGACCGCATCGTGGGCATCGCCCACATCAAGGACCTGCTCGAGCCCATCCTCGACCAGCGCAGCGAGACCCACGAGATCAGCCGCTACATGCGCCAGGCGAGCTACGTGCCCGACACCAAGGACATCATCCCGCTGCTCTCCGAGATGCAGACCAGCCACGAGCAGATGGTCATCGTCGTCGACGAGTACGGCGGGACGGCCGGCATCATCACCATCGAGGACATCATCGAGGAGGTCGTGGGCGAGATCGAGGACGAGTTCGACCCCGACAACAAGTACCTCACGCAGCTCTCGGAGCGCGAGTGGCTGGTCGACGGGCGCTTCTCCATCGATGACGCCATCGAGCTGGGCTGGCCCATCGAGGACTCCGACGAGTACGAGACCATAGCCGGCTTCGTCCTGGACACCCTTGACTCGCTGCCTCGACCCGGCGACTCGGTCGAGGTCGAGGGCTACGTCTTCCGCGTGCAGTCCATGCGCGGCCGCCGCATCACCCTTCTGCGTGTGACCGCCCCGGAGCAGGTGGAAGAGGCCTAGCAGGAAAAGGGATGCTCCCCGCTCCTGCACATGCACTACAATAGAAGGCTGAGCCAATACCGATGACTGAGGAGGGCCAAGATGGCACAGCTCGTCGACATTCGCAAGGTGGCCATCGGCCCCAAGTTCCTCACCGCCCGTGTGGTCATCGACGAGGGAGCCCCCCTCTACACCGACGAGGACCCCGAGGGCACCGCTCGCGTGCTCGAGCTGCTCCCCGAGATCGCCGACCACGCCTGCCTGGGCGATGCCGGCCCGCTCTTTGGCGACGCGGTCGAGCAGACCGAGGTCGCCCACCTCTTCGAGCACGTCACAATCGAGCTCATGGCGCAGACCGGGCTTGCCGGCGACATCACGAGCGGTCGCACCAAGGCCTGCGTCGACGAGGACCGCGCCTATGAGGTGCGCGTCCTCTGCCCCGACGACGTCCTGGCCGCAGGCGCCCTCTCCTCTGCCGCCTTCGTGCTCGACTGGGCCTACTCGGGTGGTGGCGACCCCAAGCCGGCCATCAGCGCCATCGTAAAGGGCCTCGTCAGCATCGTGGAGTCCGTCTCCGAGGTGGTCCCCGAGCCCGAGCAGGAGCCTGAAGTCGCGCCCGAGGACGCCACCATCGAGGAGGACGAGGAGCCCGGCGACCCCTACGGCGAGACCGTCATGATGCAGGCGCTTCCCAGCCAGGAGCCCCTGCCCGAGCCTGAGCCCGAGCCGCTGACGATTCCCGAGCCCGTCGTCGAGGCAGAGCCCGCCCCGCAGCGCTCCTCCCTCGTCATGGTCGCCGGCCCCGGCGTCGAGGCGTTCGTTGCCGAGCCCGAGCCCGAGGAGGCGCCCCAGCAGGACGAGGAGCCCTACGACCCCAACCCCCAGCCCATCATGGTGGCCGGCCCCAAGCGGAACGTGTAATACCCGTGACCGGGGCATACCATGCAACCCGCCGCTGCTAGCGGGTATACTTTCTGCAGTGCGTCAAGGGGGATGGCAGTCCCCGACAACGACTCCAAAGGGAGGACCACATGAGCAAGAACAGCAGCGCGCTAGGCTTCTTCGTCGGCAGCATCCTTGGTGCCGCGGTTGGTGCAGTCGCAGGAATGCTCCTTGCCCCGCGCTCCGGTGCCGAGAGCCGTGCCATGGCGGCCGACGCCGTGAACGACGCCTGGGACTCCGCGGTTGACGCCTACGAGCAGGGCAGCCAGGTCGTGAACGACCGCGTGAGCAGCCTCCGCCCCCAGGTCGACGCCACCACCGACGAGCTCCGTGCCAAGGTCGACGCCGCCCGCGAGCGCATGGACCAGGTGCGCGAGTCCCTCTCCGAGACCGTCGCCAACGCGTCGACGCAGGTCCAGGAGGCCGTCACCTCCGTCGCCGACATGGTCAACGAGGCCGTCGAGACCGTCGCCAACGACGTCACCGAGGCAGCCGACGTCATCGTCGAGACGATCGAGGAGGAGCAGCCCGAGGCCGAGCCCGAGGCTGAGGCCGAGGCCGAGGAGACCGCGGAGTAGCAACAAGGCGGTCGACGGCAGTCGGTTCCCGACGCCGCCGCCTGTCGACAAGCATGACGGACGGGGCGTCAGCCAGACGTCCCGTTTGTGTCTTTCGGAGGTCCCATGCTCACAACCAAGCAGCTTGCGGGGGTCCGCGTCTATCGCGCCAAGGAGCGCCGCAACAAGGAGGACAAGATCTCGCGCCTGGGCAAGGTGCACCAGGTGGTCTTTGCCCCCGACGGCCACTCCATCGTGGGGGTCACGGTGCGGCGTCCCGACATCGCCGGCATGATCAAGCAGGACGACGTGTTCGTGGCGCTCGACCGGCTTGCTTCCTACGACAAGGGCCTGCTCGTCACAGACGGCGACGACACCTACGACGCTGCCGCCTGCAAGCGCCTGGGCATCGACTGGGACTCCTGCTTCATCTGGGACGGCATGGACGCGCGCACGGAGTCCGGCAAGGAGCTGGGCTACGTGGGCGAGGTGACCTTCGACTCCAAGACGGGCAAGGTCGGCATGTTCCGCATCACCGACGGCGGCATGTCGAACGCCCTCGTGGGCTGCGTCGAGATTCCTGCCTCCATGTTCCGTCGCTACGAGCGCGGATTCCTCGTCGTCGACGACGCGGCGGCGCACCTCGACCTCTCCGGAGGCGTCGCGGGCAAGGCCGGTGCCGCCTACGGAAAGGCCAAGATAAAGGCCAAGGAGGAGGGTGAGAAGGCCAAGAAGGCAGGGGAGAAGGTCGGCAAGAAGGCCGCCACGGTCGCGGGCGACGCCTTCGACAAGGGGACGTATGGGTTGGGCAAGGTCATCGGCAAGGCAAAGCGGGCCGTGACCGAGGCCATCCAGGAGGATCCCGACCCCGAGGAGCGCCAGATCGAGCAGGCGCGTGTCGAGGAGCCCCCTCGTGGCCTGCCCGAGGCCCCCAAGAAGAAGCCCAAGAAGGACAAGAAGGACGGCAAGAAGGGCACGGGAAAGAAAAAGCCCAAGCCCGCGCCGGCATCAACCGCCCCCAAAAAGGGTACAAGTGATAGCACCGAGTTCGCGGACAGGATGATCGGCATGTTCGCAGAATTCAAGCGAGAGTTCGACGAGAGCAGCAAGTGACCAAAAGGGGACGTTTCCCTTTGCGTCAGACGAAAAAGGGACACACCTCACGCACGTAGCACATAGCCGCACGTCTCAACGCAGATCGAATCGGAGCACAGACGATGGCAACACAAGAGCACAACAACCCAGACCAGCCTGCGGTGGGCAGCAGCCCCGTCGCGGGACCCGTGCGCGCCCAGCAGGCCGGGTCGCGCTTCACGCGCTCCGACACGGGCACGGTCATCAGCTCGGCAGACCCCTACCGCAGCTCCGAGAACAACCCCTACCTCTCGTCCGGCGAGGCTGACGGACGCTTCTCCCGCGTCCACACGGGATACGTCTCGGCCGGGCACATGGGCACCACCCAGGCACGCACCAGGAGGCGTCCGCACCACCTGCGCAACTTCCTGATCTTTGCCGTCTTTGCCGCAGCGGTCACGGCAATCGGCTGGTTTGCCTGGAGCAACCGACCCGTCGGCATCGTCGTCGGCGGCTATCGCCGCAGCGTCACCGTGGGGACCACGCTTGCCCAGATCAAGGACATGGAGGGCATCGAGACCGCACCGGGCAACTACGTGAGCGTCTCGGGCAACGTCATGCGCGAGGGCGAGGGCAACCCCTTCACGGCCATAGTCAACGACGAGCCGATGCCCTATGAGCAGGCCAAGGACTACGGCGTCACGGGTGGCGAGCAGATCCAGTTCGCGGACGGTGACGACGTCATCGAGCCCTACGACGTCGAGGTCGTCGAGACCCAGCCCAAGCTCGTCATGGATGGTGACTGGGGTTCCATCTGCTACATCTCGTCGTGGGGCAGGGTGCACAAGCAGGAGGTCCGCACGGGACGAGAGTCCGGCGAGACGGCGCCGGGCGACGTGATCGAGCAGGGGAGCGACTGCGTCATCCGCGTCTGCAACGTCCAGCCCTCCGACGGCCGCAAGCTGGTCGCCCTCACGTTCGATGACGGTCCCAGCACCTACACCCAGCAGTACCTCGACATCCTTGCGCGCTATGGGGCCAAGGCCACCTTCTTCTGCCTGGGCGAGAACATCGAGAGCTATCCCGACCAGGCAAAGGCCATCGTGGCGGCAGGGCACCAGATCGCCAACCACACCTACTCCCACGACCAGCTCACGGCCGTGCCGGCAGACACGGTCCTCTGGCAGCTCACGACCGGCTTCCAGTGCATCAAGGACGCCACGGGGGTCGACACCAGCGTGATTCGCCCGCCCTACGGCGAGCTGCGCCAGTCCACGTGGTCGGAGACCAACGGCACGGTGAGCGTCTCGGTGCTGTGGAACATGGACAGCCTCGATTGGACGCTGCCGGGGGCCGACGCCATCGTCACCAACGCCACGTCGGGCATCCAGACGGGCTACGTCATCCTCATGCACGACGGTGGCGGCAACCGCGACCAGGACGTCGAGGCCCTGCCGCGCATCATCGAGACCCTGCAGCAGCAGGGCTATGAGTTCGTGACCATCTCGGAGCTCATGGCCTCCGACGAGTCGATTCCCGAGGAGTGCGCCGCGGCCTTCAACCCCATGCCCGAGGATGCCCTCTGGACTACCGAGCTGGGGTGAGTGACCAACCGCTCCGCGCTTTTCGGTCACGGCTCTGCGGGCCTCGCCGCGTTTTCGGTCACGGAGAAGGCTTCTCGTGCGTTAGTAACTGCGTTTGCCCAGTTGGTAGCTCGAAACCAGCACGTACTTGTCGGCTTGTGACCGAAAAGTACGGGGTACCCATGCGTCCGTGACCGAAAACGCTTCCTACGGCAGTGCTGACCGGAGCAGCTCCTGGCGGCGCCTCGCCGTTTCGGGGTCAAGAAGGGCCTCGCGCTGCCTACCCATGTCTCTGCCGGTGGTTCGATGGATTGCCTCGATGACTTGCGCCATGAGCAGGTCGAGGGCACCCTCTTCGTAGAGGTCCTCCTTGGTTGCCGTGAACACCGTCAGACCGTCCGCCCAAAGGTCGCGCTCGCGACGACGGTCGTCCGCATACTTGGCCCGGACCTCGCGCTTTACCGCCTCAAGCTCCTTCCAGATGTCGGCACGTCCCACCTCGCCCGTAGCCGCCAGGGCGGCGCGCGCGACTCGGTCGATGTCGTAGTGCCCGCCCCCGTCATAGTTGATGCCCACGGGCGTGTCCGCGAACATGATGTCGGGCACGCGCGACTCCTTGCTCGCCAGACTGGGGTCACGCGCCCCCTCCCGCCTGTTGACGACGACCTTGCCAATCCCAAACCCCAAGCCATCGGGTCCGTCGCCCGCAAACGCGACGAGGGGCGCCTCCATGGGAGACCAGCAGTTGTCTTGTACGAGGCCGGCGGCCTCTCGCGCGTGATCAATCCCAGGCAGAGAGGGTGCCCGTCGTATGAAGCCCCGGAGTCTCTCGGCAGTCGTCACCGGTTTGACACCGTAGGCGGGCTCGCCGGCACCGTTCCAGGGAAGCGCGTACCCTCCGCAGAGCTCCATGCCGAGAAGGGCGAGTCCCAGCACGTCATGCTCTTCGCGCATCTCGAAGAAGAGCAGTTCGGGGGTTGGAATGGCGAGGCCGTCGCGCAGCAGTATGAACGACTTCCCAAGCACGGCCTTCTCGTACACGGTGTTTCGCACGCCCTTGGCCTTGAGCCGGTCCTCGACTCGCGGGACGACGACGTCGACCCCTGCGTCGCTAAGCGAGGCACCAATGACCCCGGGCAGCTCGGAGAGCACGCGCCGACGCGTCCAGCGGACGCCCTCGGGTGGTGTGGGTCCCACGATGCCCGTCCGAGCCCTCCGTCCAGGCATGGAGAGGCTCCCCGAGCGCATGGCGCGGAGAATGCGGAGCGCCGTTCCCTTGTCGAAGGTGATGGGCATGTCACCTCTCTAACTCGTGCGCCGGGCAAGCTGGTGCGGGGCATGATTGCACAAGCAAGAGCCGCTTGACAAGGGACGCTTGCCAGCGGTTTTCGGTCACGGCCACGCAAGCCCCGCTGCGTTTTCGGTCACGGACATTCCTCCGAGAAAAGCCCAACTGGGGAAACGCAATCACATGCACTCGAAAGATCGTATCCGTGACCGAAAACACGATGGGGACCGCAGGGCCGTGACCGAAAATGACCGAAACGACGAATCGGTGAGCGGTCGATGGCCGCTAGTACCCCAGTGCCTGCATGACGAACATGATGGCGGTGAGGATGACCACGCTCACGATGGTGAACCAGGTGATCACGTTCCACACGCGAGAGTTTGCGTAGCGCCCCATCACGTGCCTGTCGCTCGCGATGCCCACCATGAAGACGAGCAGCACGGGCAGCAGCACGCCGTTGATGACCTGTGCCGCCATCATGATGCCGAAGAGGTTCACGTCGGGGATGATGACGACCACGGCCGAGATGACGATGACCGCGGTGATGATGCTGCGGTAGACCGGAGCGTCGCTCCACGAGCGGTCGGCACCGCGCTCCCAGCCAAACGCCTCGCAGATGGCGTTGGACGTGATGCCCGGGAGCACGCAGGCGGCGAGGAACGAGGCCCCGGTGAGGCCTGCGCCGAAGAGGACCTCGGCATATCTGCCCGCAAGCGGGGCGAGGGCCGCCGCCGCATCCTCAGCGCTCTCGACGGCGATGCCGGCGGGGTAGAGCACCGAGCCCGTGGTGAGGATGATGAACCACGAGATGACGCTCGCCGCGACCGCACCGGTGATGACGTCGACGCGCTGGTAGGGGAGGTCCTCCTCGTGAGCGTTCTTCTCGACCACGTTGCTCGTGCCCAGGAAGAGCATCCACGGCGCGATGACGGTACCGATGCTTGCCACCAGCAGGGACACGTAGCGGGTGCCGCTCTGGATGTGCGGCACGAAGGTGTTGAGGAGGGCGTCACCCCAGTCGGGACCAATCATGAACCCAGCGATGATGTAGGTGACGAAGACGCATGCGATGGCAAGCAGGACCTTCTCGATGCGCTCGTAGGACCCGCTCATGGTGATGAGCCACACCGTGAGCGCCGCAATGGGGACGCTCACATACGCGGGGATGCCAAAGAGCCCCATGGCCGAGGCAATGCCGGCAAACTCCGAGAGGGTGACCGTGGTGTTAGCGGCCAGGACTGCAAGCATTGCCAGTGCCGAGAGGCGCACCCCGTACTGCTCGCGGATGAGCGACGCGAAGCCCTTGCCCGTGACGCAACCCATGCGTGCAGCCGTCTCCTGGGCGACGATGAGGAGGAAGCACATGAGGGGGATGGTCCACAGCTGCGTAAACCCAAAGAGCGAGCCGGCGGTGGAGTAGGTGGCGACACCGCCCGCGTCGGCACCGGCGAGGGCGGTGACCAGGCCCGGCCCCATTGCGGCAAGGACGAGCTTGGGGTCGAGGCGCACGCGCTCGGTGCCACCTGTCTGCTTGGACGCCGCCATGCTATGCCCCCATCGAGATTGCGATGCCCGAACTTGCGAGCACGAGGACGACCGCGACGAAAGCGACCGTGGCGAGGGCGAACATCAGCATCCTGAGGGAGGTGCCGCTGATGTCCTTGTCGGCCTCGTCCATGCGGCGCAGCGTGAAGAGGACGAGCGGGGCGGCGACAAAGAGCGCGACGATCACGTGCGCGGCTGCGACGAGCCCTCGCACGGCTCCCGTGAAGACCGGCGAGGAGGGCTCGAGTCCCAAGGCGTTGCGCATGATGCCAAGGCAGCCCCACGCGACCATGGCGACGAGGCCGCAATAGGCGATCGCGACGATCACCCCGCGCAACGTGAAGCCCAGAAGCGACGGTGCGTCCTCGTCATCCTCGTCGAACTCGAGGAAGAAGTCGGTGACATAGCGCACCATGGTGTCTGCGACGTGGAGCGCGATGGGAAGCGAGGCGCCGGCGGCAAGGGCGGGAAGCAGGGCGGTGGGGTCCGCCCCGGTGACGAGTGCGAGCGCGAGCAGGCCAAGGGCCCAGAACACGACCCAGGCCTCACTCTCGAGGAAGCCCGCCAGCACGTGCTGCGACTCGTCGGAGGAGGTGCGCACGCGCGAGCCCGCGATCTGCAGGTCCTCCTCGTGCTCCTCGCGCATGACGTCGAGGGCGTCATCGACCGTGACGATGCCCAGCAGCTTGTGGTTCTCGTCCACGACGGGCATGGCGAGCAAGTTGTACTTGGCGATGTCCTCGGCAACGTCCTCCTGGTCGTCCTCCGGGGAGGCGGTGAGGACGTCCTCGGTCTCGGCGAGTTCCACGAGAGGCACGTCGGGTCCGTTGACCACCAGGTCGCGCAGGGAGATGACGCCCTTGAGGTGGCGCTCGTCATCAACCAGGTAGAGGTAGTGCATGGTCTCGACGTCCTCGTTGAGCTCGCGGACGCGCGCGATGGCGTCGCGCACGGTGGCGTCGGCGGGAAGCGAGACGAACTCGCTGGTCATGATGCGGCCGGCGGTGTCCTCGCGATAGCCCAGCAGCTGACGTACGGCGCGCTGCTCCTTGACGCCCATGAGGCGAAGGAGCTTCTCGGCCTTCTCGTAGTCAAGCTCGCCAACCAGTTCGGCGGCGTCGTCCGGGTCCATGGCGGAGAGCATCTTGGAGGCGTCGAGGTCGCTCATGTCCTCCATGATCTCGGCTGCCATCTCATCGTCGTCGAGCTCTGCCATGGCAAGGGCCGCCTGGACGTCGTCGAGCTGGGCAAAGACCTGTCCGCGCAGGCGCGGGTCGAGCTGCTCGATGATGTCGGCGATGTCGGCCGGGTGCATGTCGTCGAGCGTGCGGTGCGTCACGGAGAGCTTCACGGCAGAGAGGTCGCGGTCGAGCAGGTCCATGTAGTTCCACGCGATGATGCTCTCGGGGATGTTGCGGCCAAAGGTCTTGGCCATGCGGCAGGCCACGGTCTCGAGGGCCGGATGCAGCGAGCGGAGCAGGCCGCGGGCACCCACCTCGGCGCCCAGGAGGCGCAGCTGGCTCTGGCTGGTGTCGGAGAGCTTGAGGTCGTTCACGCGCACGACGCGCATGCCGCGCGTGTCGACGATCTGCTTGTTGAGCAGGTCGCGGGCGATGAGGACCTCGGTGGGCTGGAGGTACGAGAAGCGGATGTCGGTGGCAGGCACCTTGAGGCGCACCTCGTCGTCGTCGAACGAGTCGACGTACTTGCGCCAGCTGATCATGAAGGGCGTCTTGCCAGGGCCCACGAAGGCGAGGCTCGTCACGCGGGGAAAGACCTCGCCGGTGGCGATGCCCAGGTCGTTTACCGTACCAATCTTCTCGCCCGTGGAGTCCACCACGGGAATGCCCAGCATCTGGGACAGGTAGATCATATGCGTGCTCCTTCCGTCTGCCCGCGAGGCGGGCGCGCGGCCTCACCCCTCACGGCGTGGCTCGCGGGAGCACGCTTGAGGGGTCATCGACTGTGAGGTCGAGGTTTCATCGATGACCTTTCTCCTGGACGACAGAAAGCGGGCCCTCTTGCCCGCAACGGTCATTGTACACGTTTGGGCAGTTAAAGGACGAGACTCCTACCTAATTTCCCAGATAAGAAGAAGGGCGGCCGAAGCCGCCCCGTCAACTTACCCTTGCGTGTCGCCGCCGGTGTCGCCTCCGGTGTCCCCACCGGTGCCGCCACCCGTGTCCCCACCGGTGTCGCCTCCGGTATCGCCACCCGTGTCGCCTCCGGTGTCGCCTCCGGTGTCCCCGCCGGTGTCGCCACCCTGGTCACCGCCTTGGTCACCACCGGGCTCGGGCTCGCTCGAGGG
>CAMPCT010000056.1 GCA_946647055.1 uncultured Atopobium sp.
GGTACGGCTCCGGATTCGCGACCTGTACCGGGTACGGCTCCGGATTTGCGCGCCGTACCGGAAGTCAGGTGCTACTCGGCGATGCGGATGGCAAGGCGGCAGAAGTCCGCCCTCGAGTCGTCGTCGTAGAAGGTGGCGTCGAGCAGGCAGCGGTCGATGACGTGGCGCGCTGGCTTGAGCCCACGCTCGTGCATCCACGCGATGAGCTTGCGGGCGGGTTCGACGTCGTAGGGCATCGCGCGCTTGTACATGGTGGCATACTCGCCCTCGCGGAACGTGACTACCTGCGCACCTTCGATGGGAATGTCACGGGGGAGGAAGATGATGCTGCCGGCGCCGTCGAGCGGACGGTCGCCCTCAAGCGCATCGACCTTGAGCATGGACCCAAAACCAAGGGAGGGAATCATTCCGGCGTCGAGCAGGGACCCCCAGGCGTCCATGAGGGTGAGGTGGAGCCGCTTGCGGTCCATATCGTCGGTGGGGTAGGGGGCATAGATCACCTTGCGCTCGGGAAGCCACTCTACCATGGGGATGCCCCTGTTGTGCTCGTAGGTCTTCACGTGGTCGAAAATCTCGACGTACTGGGCGATGTCCGAGCGTTGGTTGGCGAGGCGCTCCATCTCGGCGTCAATGTCGGCCGTCCTCTGCCTGAGGAGCGTGACCATGGCGTCGGTGGACACGCCGTCAAGGTACGAGGCGATGCTCGCGAGGGGGACGCCCATGGCCTTGAGCAGGCAGATCTGCCGCAGGCGCGGAATCTGGTCGGGGGAGTAGTAGCGGTAGCCGTTCTCGGCGATGTAGACCGGCTTGAGAAGGTCGTTCTTGTCGTAGAGGATCAGCGCCTGGCGGGAGATCCCGTGCAGCGCCGCCATCTCCGAGATCTTGATGAGTCCTTCCTCACGCATGCGAGCCCGCTCCTTCCGCTTTCAGGTGGATTCAAACCGTATTGTAGGTAACGATTTTTCGCATACGGCTCCTTGTATCCGCGAACGGCACGGCATTATTTGGCGAACTATCCCCCATCCTCCTGTGCAGGATGGGGGAGTTGTGATATCATAGAACGGATGTTCGAGACAAAGAACGGGCACCTTCGTGGAGGGGCGCATGGTCATCATGGGCATAGACCCCGGCCTGGCAAACACCGGCTGGGCCGTCATCGAGACGCGTGGCAGCATCGCCCGCGCCCGTGCCTACGACTGTATCACCACCATGCCGGACGACCCCCTCGACGTGCGGCTGGGCGTCATCTTCGAGCGAATCGCCCGTGCCATCGACGAGTACCGTCCCCAGTGCGTCTCGGTCGAGAGCATCTACTTTGGCTCCAACGTGCGCTCGGCCATCTGGACGGCGCATGCCCGCGGGGCGGCCCTGGCGGCCTGCGCGGCAGCCGGCGTCGAGGTCGGGCAATACACCCCCATGCAGATCAAGCAGTCCGTGGTGGGGACGGGCTCTGCCGACAAGAACCAGGTCACCTACATGGTGCGCCGCGTCCTCGCCCTCGACCACGACCCAAAGCCCGACCACTGCGCCGACGCCCTTGCCGCAGCCGTGTGTCATGCAAACCTCTCGCGTACCATAGAATTGGGACGCGTGGCCTCTTCCGGGGCTGCGCGCAAGGAAGCCCCCTCAGGTAGAAAGGCGGTCTCGTGATCGTCCAGCTCACAGGAACCTTGGTCGAGGTCACGCCCAGCCATGTGGTCCTCGACGTCCATGGCGTCGGCTTCGAGCTTGGCGTCTCCGCAAACACGGCCGCGGCGTTGCCCGGGGTAGGCTCCCCGGGCGTCACGCTGCTCGCCCGCATGGTCGTGCGTGACAACGCGATGCTCCTCTACGGCTTTGCCACCGCCGAGGAGCGCGCCCTCTTCGACCGCCTCTGCGCCATCTCGGGCGTTGGTCCCGCGCTCGCCCTCTCGGTCCTGTCCACCTTCACGCCGCAGGGGCTGGCAGGTGCCGTGGTCATGGGCGACGCGGCCCTCATTGCCACCACCCCTGGCGTGGGCAAGAAGCTCGCCAACCGCCTCCTGGTCGAGCTCGAGGAGGTCTTTGCCAAGGCCCCCGAGCTTCGTGGCGTGGTGGCAAGCCCTGCCGCGGCGTCTGCCGCGGCTCCCGCCGCCACCTCGAGCGTCGAGGCCGACGTCACGGCCGCCCTGCTCTCCATGGGCTTCAGCCCCCAGGAGGTCACCCTCGCCCTCGAGGGCCACGATGAGGCCGGTGCCACCACCACCGAGAAGGCCGTGGCCTATGCCCTGCGGCGCCTGGGAGGTGGTCTGTGATGTGGCAGGCAGACGCCGACGACCTCTTTGGCGCCAAGGAGCAGCGTCCCTCTGGGCCGCGTTCGGTCACGGGCGAGCTCACGGCCGATGACCTCGACGTCGACCGCACCCTGCGCCCGCGCACGCTCGACGAGTACCAGGGCCAGACGCGCATCAAGGAGAACCTCCGCGTCCTCATCGAGGCCGCCAAGTCGCGCAACGAGCCCCTCGACCACGTGATCTTCTCGGGTCCCCCGGGCTTGGGCAAGACCACCCTCGCCGCCGTGCTCGCCAACGAGATGGGCACCAAGATCCATACCACGAGCGGCCCTGCCATCGAGCGAACGGGCGACCTCGCCGCCATCCTCACCAACCTCGAGCCGGGCGACATCCTCTTCATCGACGAGATTCACCGCCTCAACCACACGGTTGAGGAGGTCCTGTACCCCGCGATGGAGGACTTCTCCCTCGACATCATGATCGGCAAGGGCCCTGCGGCGCGCTCCATCCGCCTCGAGCTCCCGCGGTTCACGCTGGTGGGTGCCACCACGCGCACCGGCCTGCTCACCGGCCCTTTGCGTGACCGCTTTGGCATCTCGTACCGCCTCGACTACTACTCCGTGCCCGAGCTTGCCGACATCGTCGTGCGCTCCGCGGGCATCCTAGGCGTCGAGATTGACTCCCAGGGTGCGGCCGAGGTCGCCAGCCGCAGCCGTGGCACACCGCGCCTTGCCAACCGCCTGCTCAAGCGCGTGCGCGACTACGCGCAGGTCCGCGCCGACGGCAACATCACCTGGGAAGTCGCGTCGGAGGCCCTCTCGTTCTTCGAGATCGACGAGCTCGGCCTCGACTGGATGGACGTCAAGATCCTGCGCGCCCTCACGAGCACCTTCCGGGGTCGTCCCGTGGGCCTCACCACCATCGCCTCGGCGGTGGGGGAGGACCCCTCCACCCTCGAGGACGTCTACGAGCCCTACCTGCTCCAGCGTGGCCTCATCATCCGCACGCCCCAGGGGCGTCGCGCCACCGCGGCTGCCTTCGAGCACCTGGGCATGGTTGCCCCGCAGGGGGTGTGAGATGCTCCAGCGCGACTACATTCTCGAGATGATCGTCCGCTTCGCCGAGGCACTCGCCCGCGCGCTCAAGCTCGCGGTGCTGCAGCATGACATCCGCGGATGCGAGGAGGTCGAGCGGGAGGTCGCAGGCCTGCTCGAGCTCGACTCCTCCACCGCCCTCGCCCTCTCGCCGGAGTCGCTCGTCACCATCATGTCGCTCTCCGGCATGGCAGACTCCACGGCCGAGTACGTCGCCTATGCGCTCGACCGCGTGGCCGACGCCTACGAGGACCTTGGGAAGCCAGAGACCGCCGACATCAGGCGCCTTCAGGCGGAGGCCGTTGCCGACGCCTTCGGCTGCGACCTCAGCCATGTCCCCAGCGAGCTTGACGAGGTGGACAGGGAGCTCTTCGGCTGAGGACAAGCTTAAAAATCACCGCCTTTATCCTGCGGTTTTGTGGTTTTCCGAACCGTCCATACCCCGTGGGCGACCGCTGGATAATTCTCTTGTCTCATAGGCCCTTCATGGAGTAAACTTCCCTTTGTGGCTTTTTGCCGCTGGTATCGCGCGAAAGCGCATCATTGCCCCTCGGGGCAGGAAAGAAAGGCACGAAATGGCTCAGGGTACTGTTAAGTGGTTCAATCCGGACAAGGGCTATGGCTTCATCTCTCGTGAGGACGGCGACGACCTGTTCGTCCACTTCAGCGAGATTCAGATGGACGGCTTCAAGACGCTCGAGGAGGGCCAGGCCGTCGAGTTCGACATCACCGAGGGCAAGGGCGGCAAGCCGCAGGCCTCAAACGTCCGCAAGATCTAAATAAGCCTCGCCACATATGACAGGCTGAGGGGGTCGCCTTCGGGCGGCCCCCTTCTCGCACGGAGGCATCCCGCGGCATGCGTCCTGCCAGCCCGTCCCCTAGGAGCCACCATGCCCACCGTACCTGCTGGCCTCTGGCCCTTTGGCCACCAAGCAGCCATCTTCGACTTTGATGGAACGCTTGCCTCGTCCTCCTTCGTGTGGAACGAGGTCGACCACACCTTCCTGGAGAGGCGTGGCCATGTCTGGACCCCAGACCTCGCCCAACACCTCGCGGCGCTCGGCTTTGCGGAGGGAGCCCTCTACGTGATCGACCGCTATGGCCTCGACGAGGACCCCCAGGACATCTGCGACGAGTGGAACGCGCTGGCAAACGACATCTATGCCACGGAGGTCGACCTTCGTCCCGGCGCACGCGAGTACCTCGACGCGTTGCGCGCGAGTGGCATTCCCCTGGCACTTGCCACGACGAACGACCACGACGTGCTCGCCTCGATGGCCCCACGCGTGGACGTCTACAAGCTCTTCGACGTCGTCGTGTGCGGTACCGACGTCACCAAGACCAAGCGCCATCCCGACATCTACCTCGAGGCCGCCAGGCGCCTGGGCGTCTCGCCGTCTGGCTGCATCGTCTTCGAGGACATCGTCGACGGCATCAACTCCGCGAGGCGCGCGGGCATGGTGACCTGCGCCGTGGCCTCGGGCGACGTCACGCAGGACCCCGACGCCGTGCGACGTGCGGCAGACGTCTTCCTTTCCGACTGGACGGACCTGGCCCTCTAGGACAGCCGACAGTCGCCCCTGACTACCTTACAGATACGGTGAGTTGCGGCTGACCTCGATCTCCTTGATGAGGTCGCGGTTGTGGATCTCGTGGGAGTTGAAGACGCCCTCGTCGAAGGAGTCGGGCGGGATGGTCCCCTGGTACCAGGGCTGCGACCCAAAGTAGGTCTGCAGGTCCTGGTTCACGAACTGCCTGCCATGACGGGCGTAGAGCTCGTTGCGTGCGAGGTAGAGCTCCCAGTTCGAGAGGGCGTCAAGCTCGGCGTACGTGTAGTCGCGCGTGGTGGAGTCGGGAAGGACGTAGCTGCCCGTGGAAGGCACCTCCGGGGTCGGCGCGGGCTCGGGCTCCGGGGCGGGCGCAGGCGTGGGCTCCGGTGTCGGCGCCGGCGCCGTGACGGTGGGTGCCGGTGCCTCCTCGGGCTCCTTGACGCTCTCCTCCTGCTGCGGTGTGGGTGCCGTCCGGGCCTCCTCGACGTTAGCGCCTGTGTCTGGGGCCGGTATGCCGTGCAGCAGGAACACGCCGATGAGCGCCGCGACCCCCACGCCGGCGAGTGCCCCTATGACCACCTTGGCCGCGATGCCTCCCCAAGAGCTTCCGGCGGAGACGGCGGGACGCGGCTCGTACGAGGGTCTTACGGGACGAGGCGGGCGTATCGTGTCCGTCGGCAGGACGGTCGTCTCGTCTTGTGCGGCGTCGCCCACCGGTGCCCCGCATGCGGTGCAGAACCTGATGCCGTCCTCGAGGCGCTCCCCGCACCTTACGCAGTACTGTGCCATCGTCCTGACCCCCTCTTTCCGCCGCGCCGTCAGTCGTGCGTGCGATGGTCCTGGTAGTTGGCAAGGAATCCGGCGAACTCGGGCGAGGTGTCCGAGTTGCCCGAGCGCCATGCCTTGTGGTCGATGATGGTGCTCTCGAACCCATAGTAGGCGTCGATGTAGGCGATGAGCCCATCGAGCGCCTCGAGCTGCTCCTCCGGGTAGTCCTGGCCTCCCACGTGGACCATCTCGATGCCGATGGAGTACGAGTTCATGCCATAGTCCGGAGCCCAGTCGCCGATGGGGGTGGTCCCACGCATGTCGTCGCGCGACTCGTCGGTCACGCCGTAGAGCTCGTTGTGGCCTGCGTCCCCAAAGCCCGCATGGTGGGCGATCATGTCGAGCGGCACGCACTGGACGATGCTCCCGTCGCGGTTGACCACGAAGTGCGCCGCCACGTAGCTGCCGTTCGAGTCCCACCAGTCGATGACCGAGCTGGCGTCCCCGTCCCCCTCGGTGTCATGCAGGACGATGTAGCGCTGGTACTCGGGACCCTTGTCCCCGTGGCAGAGGCCCTCGCGGACGTCAAGCGTGATGTCCAGGGCCGCCCACGCCGCGTCGGCGGGGTCCACCTCCGGCTCGGGCTCGGCGACGGGCTCAACCTCCGGCTCGACAGCGGGCTTGTCGCTCAGCTCCTCCTCGGCAGGGGAGGGCGCTGGCGCTGGCTCGACCTCGGGGGTGCCCCCACAGGCGGCGAGCGCAAGCACGAGGGTCAGGACGACAGCTGCGATACGGAAGGGTCTCATGGTGCCTCTCGGTTGTGTGGGACTTGCTGATGGCATCGTAGCACGTCCCCGTGGATGGCGGACGTCCCTCGGTCATGTTATGATGCGAGATAATATGACGTCACATGACATCATGCAAACGGATTCACCCTTCTGAAGGGGAGACCACGACCACGGGAGGAACCATGGACTTCACACCGACGCTTACCGACGACCAGGTCAGGCAGGAGGCCCAGGCATACGTCGAGGAGCACTTCGAGGACCTCGTAGCCGACGTGACCAGGCTCGTCTCGGCGCGCAGCGTGGAGGAGCCGGACAAGGCGGAGCCCGGCGCACCTTGGGGTCCCGGCCCGCGTCAGGCCCTCGACATCGCGCTCTCCCTGCTCGACCGCGAGGGGCTCGTCACCAAGGACTGCGACGGCTACATCGGCTGGGGCGACCTGCCCGGCGAGTCCGACAAGCTCATCTGCATGATCAGCCACACCGACATCGTCCCGGAGGGGACCGGCTGGGACACCGACCCCTTTGTCGTGAGCCGTCGCGACGGCTACCTCGTGGGTCGCGGCGTCGCTGACAACAAGGGCCCCTGGGTCACCTCGCTCTACGTCACGAAGTTCCTCAAGGAGCTCTCCGAGCGCCTTGGGAGGCCGTTCCCCTACACCATCCGCTGCTTCGTGGGCTGCAACGAGGAGACGGGGATGGGCGACGTCCGCTGGTACCTCGAGCACTACCCCGAGCCCGACTTCCTCTTCACGCCCGACGGCGAGTGGCCGCTCATCTATGCCGAGAAGGGCGGCTTCCAGACGGAGTTCGTCTCTGGGGACCTGGGGGAGGACCGCGTCATCCTCGAGCTGGCGGGCGGGCACGTCACCAACGCCATCCCCTTCGACGCCCACGCCATCGTGCGGGCGGACGCGGCGTCGCTGCCCGCGGCCGAGCGCATCACGCTGACGGACCTCGGCGACGGGACCTGCCGCATCGACGGGCACGGCAAGGGCGGTCACGCGTCGCTCCCGGAGGGCACCGTCAACGCGATCGGCCTGGTCACCGACTACCTCTACGAGAACGGCCTGTGCAACGAGCGGGAGCGCGAGTACCTCGAGCTCGAGCGCCTCATCATGGGCTCGACGGACGGCTCGACCCTGGGCTTCGCCTCGACTGACGACACCTTCGACCCCACCACCTGCATCGGCGGCACCGTCGAGACCCGGGACGGGCGCTTCGTCCAGACCATCGACTCTCGCTACGTCACCACGGTGACCGGCGAGCAGATCGAGTCGATCCTCACCGAGCTCGCCCAGCGCCACCATGCCACGCTGGGCAAGGTCCACAACATGGACCCCTCGGTGGGCGACAAGGACTCGGCACCCATCCGCGTCCTCATGGACACCTGGCGCGAGCTTACGGGCCGCGACGGCGAGCCGCTTGCCATCGGTGGCGGTACGTACGCCCGTCACTTCAAGCATGGCGTGGCCTTTGGCCCCGGTGACCCCAGCCTCCCGCGTCCCGACTGGTGCGGTCACGCGCACAGCCCCAACGAGGTCCAGCGGGAGCAGAGCCTCAAGGACGCGTTCGTCATCTACTGCGTCGCCATCTGGCGCCTCATGCAGGTGGAGATCTAACGTCGGGTGTCATCCCGCGGTCTCCTCGCGACGGGGCCGGTGCGTGACAGGCACCGGCTCCTGTGCTACCGTGCCTGTGCACCCATCGAGAGCCACGAGGAGGAACCACCATGGGAGACGTCCGCACATTCAGCGACGAGCAGGTCAGGCAGGAGGCCCAGGCCTTCATCGACGAGCACTTCGAGGAGGTCGTTGCCGACATCGCGCGCCTCGTCTCGGTACGCAGCGTCGAGGACAAGGAGAACGCCGCCCCGGGCGCCCCGTGGGGTCCTGCCGCGCGCGAGGCCCTCGACATCGCGCTCGAGCTCCTCAGCCGCGAGGGTCTCGAGGTCACGGACGGGGACGGCTACCTGGGCTGGGGGGACCTGCCCGGTACCTCCGGCAAGACCATCGCCATCATCGCCCATGTCGACGTGGTGCCCGAGGGCGCTGGCTGGGACTCCGAGCCCTACGTGCTCGCTAGGCGTGACGGCTACCTCGTGGGCAGGGGCGTCATCGACGACAAGGGCCCCTGGGCCATGGCGCTCCACGTCACCTCGTTCCTCAAGCGCCTCTCCGAGCGCCTGGGCAGCCCCCTCCCTCACGGGATTCGCCTCCTCGTCGGTTGCAACGAGGAGACCGGCATGGCCGACGTCCGCTGGTACCTCGAGCACCAGCCCGAGCCCGACTTCCTCATCACGCCCGACGGCGAGTGGCCGGTCATCTATGCCGAGAAGGGCGGCTTCAAGGCCTCGCTCGTGTCGGGCGAGCTTGGCGACGACCGCGTCATCCTCGAGCTGACGGGCGGGCACGTCACCAACGCCATCCCCTTCGACGCCTACGCGATCGTGCGTGCCGACGCAGCCGCGCTTCCTGCGGCCGAGCGCATCACGGTGACGGACCTCGGCGACGGGACCTGCCGCATCGACGGTCACGGCAAGGGCGGTCACGCGTCGCTCCCCGCAGGCAGCGTCAACGCGATCGGCCTGGTGACCGAGTACCTCCTCGCCAACGGCCTGTGCAACGAGCAGGAGCGCGAGTACCTCGAGCTCGAGCACCTCGTCATGGGCTCGACGGACGGCTCGACCCTGGGCTTCGCCTCGACCGATGACGTCTTTGGACCCACCACCTGCATCGGTGGCACCATCAAGACCCGTGACGGGCGCTTCGTCCAGACCATCGACTCGCGCTACGTCACCACGGTGACGGGCGAGCAGATCGAGGCTGCGGTGTCCGAGGTAGCCGCACGTCACCATGCGAGCCTTGAGGGCGTGTTCGTCACCGAGCCCTCGGTGGGCGACAGGGACTCCGCGCCCGTGCGCGTGCTCGTGGACACCTACAACGAGCTCACGGGCCATGAGGACGAGCCCCTTGCCATCGGTGGCGGCACGTATGCGCGCCACTTCGCCCGTGGCGTCGCCTTTGGCCCCGAGGACCCGCGCGAGACCTTCCCCGCCTGGTGTGGCGCGATGCATGGTCCCAACGAGGTCATCTCGGAGCGTGCGCTCAAGGACGCCTTCGTCATCTACTGCGTCGCCCTCTGGCGCCTCATGCAGACGGAGCTCTAGCCGTCTGGCGGGAATCACCCCACCTCCAACGAGCGTTTCGTGGCCCTTCTTCACTTTTGGTGGGGAAGGGCTACACTTGTGTGGGTATTCAATTCTCACCAATTTCTATACAGAAGGGAGCACCATGGCAGACGAAGAGCTCAAGCAGCAGATTGACGAGTACGTGGATGCGGTGTGGGAGGACCTCATCAACGACATGGGTCGTCTCGTGGCCATCGAGAGCGTCGAGAACCTCGACGAGGCCAAGCCGGGAGAGCCTTGGGGCCATGCCCCCGCACTGGCCCTGCAGACTGCCTGTGACATCGCCGCGGAGAACGGCCTCGAGGCCCACAACTGCGACGGCTACATCGGCTTTGCCGACCTTCCCGGCGAGTCCGACAAGTACGTGGCGACCATCGCCCACGTCGACATCGTGCCCCTGGGCACCGGCTGGACCGTCGACCCCCTCAAGGTGACCCGCAAGGACGGCTACCTGCTTGGCCGCGGCGTCATCGACGACAAGGGCCCCTGGACCCTGTCGCTGTATGCCTGCAAGTTCTTTGCCGACCGCGTCAAGGCCACCGGCAAGAAGCTCCCGTACACCCTGCGCTGCATGATCGGGTGCAACGAGGAGACCATGATGCACGACGTCCACTGGTACCTCGAGAACTACCCGCAGCCGGCGTTCCTGTTCACCCCCGACGCCGACTTCCCCCTGTGCTACGGCGAGAAGGGCACCTACTGGGGCCACTTCGTGTCCGACGACCTGGGAGAGGACCGCGTGATCGTTGACTTTTCCGGCGGCACGGTGCCCAACGCCATTCCCAACCTGGCCAGCGTGACCGTTCGCGCCGACGCCTCCGCGCTGCCCACACCGGTCGCCCCCGAGGGCGCGAGCATCGAGCTCGAGGATCTTGGTGACGGCCTGGCCAAGCTCACCGCCCATGGCATCGGCGGCCATGCGTCCAAGCCCGAGGGAACCATCAACGCCATCCTGCTGCTCGTGAACTACCTGCTCGACAACGACCTCTGCGGTGCGGGCGAGCGCAGCTTCCTCGAGATGGAGCGCCAGTTCCTCTCCACGACGGACGGCTCCGGCATCGGCGTCGCGTCCACCGACGACTACTTCGACCCGACCACCTGCATCGGCGGCGTCATCGCCACCGAGGGCAACCGCTTCACCCAGACGGTCGACTGCCGCTATGTCTCGACCATGAGTGACGAGACCATCACCGCCAACGCGACCGCGCTTGCTGCGGCTCATGGCGGCACCTTCGAGGTCGACGACGTGGCCGTGCCCTTTGTCACCGACCCGACCTCCGCGCCTATCCAGACGCTCATCGCCACCTACAACGAGATGACCGGCAAGAATGCCGAGCCTTTCACCATGGGTGGCGGCACCTACGCCCGTCACTTCGAGCGTGCCGCGAGCTTTGGCCCGAACGACCCCG
>CAMPCT010000057.1 GCA_946647055.1 uncultured Atopobium sp.
GCGCACGTGGTGAGGTAGCTGCAGTTGTAGCTCTCGCCCTCCACGCCGCCAGATGGCGTCCGGTCGTAGGCGCAGCCGATGCTGTTGCGGCAGTAGGCCACGATCTTGTCGCGGTCGCCCACGCTACTCGCTGTCCTTGTACGGGTTGCCCATGGCGCTCACGTGAGACGCGCCGATGATGGCACCGACGAAGACGCCCACCGCGTTGATGGTGAGCACGATGGCGTCGACGTTGGCGAGCCCCCAGGCGGGGCCGACCGCGCCCACGAAGGCCGCGAGCGCAGGACAGAGGATGAGTCCGACCCACTTGAGGATGTCGTAGAGCCAGTTGGGGATGAGGTACTTCATGGTGGTTCCTCCTGACTGGCAGGCGGCCACGCCCTCGACTGGGACGCAGCCACCTGTGCATTGTTCGGTTGTTACTGGGGATGTGGCCTAGACCTCGTGCTCCGGCAGCTCCATCACCCGCCTGCAAGCTCGTCAATCGTCTTGTGCGGCAGGTGGTCAATCTTCTCTCGGTAGGTGTCAATCAAGCCGTTGAAGCCCATGGCACTGTAGCGGTCGTGCATGTCGCACCATGATGCGTGCTCCTCTGGCGTGATCGCTCCACGCGAGAAGTACTTCTCGGCGTTGTGGATCAACATGTGCCGCATGGTGGTCTGTAGCGATGAAGCCATGTTCTCCATCTGCTCGTCCTGATTCTCGAGGTGCCTGCTTACCTCGATGCGCCACTCGGCCTCGGTGGCGCGCTTCGCGTCGGTGTCGGCGCGCGCTTGGTCGCGCTTCTCGTCGGCGCGCTTGAATCGGTCGTTGAGCCAGAGCTGTCCTGCGAGGGTGAGTAGACCTGCCGCTATGGGTGCGAGCCACGCCCATATGCCTCTGATTGCGTCGGTCATGGCTAGTCCGCCCACAGGTTGTCGTTGACGAACTTCCTGCCCTCCTTGAAGGCCCTGATTGCGACCTCCTGCGCAAGGATGTTCTGCTGGTCTGTGCCCGCAATGACTCCAGAGCCGAGGTTTGCACCGGGGACGTGGATGGTGTTGTAGACGCTGGTGCTCATCTTCCACGTGGTGCCGTAGATGGACTTGGGCATGCCAAGGCGGTCGAGGATCCACAGCATCGTCACCCAAGACTGCAGCAGGCACGGCAGGCCCTCCTGCGTGTGCGTGCCGTCTGGCGACAGGTGGCCTTGGTCACCCAGCGAGTCGAGGTCGGTGGAGAGAGCGCGGTAGACGGCCATCCCGTTCGGGATCATGTCGTCAGCGATGCAGCTCCTGAGTATGTTGGCATTGCCCTCCTTGGTGCGCTGGTAGATGGCGTCCGCCGCGTCGCGCCTTGGTGCGTGGAAGAGCGAGACGAACTCGAGCATCTTGTACTCGGAACAGTAGTGCGAGCGGATGTACTCCTTGCAGTCGTTCCACGATTGCAACGGCTGCTCGCCAGGGTTGTAGTATTCCTGCATGCAGACGATGTCGAACTCGTAGGTGCTCAGGATTTCGGACATGGTCATGCTGTCGTTGTAGTTTGTCCAGTTGTTCTGATTCTCTGCTACCGAGAATATCTGGCATGGCGTGTCGTTTGTGAAGTATTCATACTGCTGCGCGAGCGTCCTTCCGCCGTTGTACCACATGTAGAACTTGAAGTCGATGTGCGGGAAGTAGTGCCTTATGAGCCAAGGCACGTAGGCGATGCCGTCCTGCGTGAGGGAGTTTCCTATGAACAGGATGCGAATCTGCTTCTGCGTGTCCGTGTGCCAGACCCTCCACGCGGAGCCGACCTTAATCCTAGAGTACAGCCTGCCAGTCTCCGACTCCACGAACGTCTGGTAGGTGATGCTCTTTGCCTCGTTCTTTGTTACGAACAGCGTGCCGACGCCGCGTATGCTCGGAAAGCTCTCGTGCATGGGTGTCGTTGAGGAGTTCTGCGTCTCGAAGGTGTAGGCACCCACGTCCGTGATTTCGTCTAGGTTCGCGCCTTGGTTGACGGTGTATGCGATGGGTGCGTTAAGCCCGCTGTTCGCCACCCAGTCGCTGAACCCAGAGGAGCTGCGATAGAAGCGGGTGTACGTTCCCGAGTTCGTGTAGCTGACGAATACCTGGTACGTGTTGCGCACGCTCGCGGTGGGATAATCGGTGGTTGCAACTATGAGGATGCCGCCACACGACTTCTGGTTGGGGAACGTCCCTGAGATGTCTCCAGCCCCAGACACCACCTGAAAGCGATAGACGCCATCGGTCAGGAACGTGTCGAGGTCTGCCGTCTGGTCGTAGACGTACCCGCTCGGCATGTCGAGCGCCCCCTTGGCAACCCAGTCACGCCACCCAGAGGCAAGCCCGATTCTGGCGAACGTACGTCCGCTCGCCATGTCGATGAAATGCTGGTACGTGAGGTTGTTCGCGGGGTTCTTCGCCACGATGATGGTCGCGGTTACCCCAGTCCCCGCTGGGAACGACTCGTGCTTCGTCTCGCCACTCTTTGCCTCGATGGTATAGATGCCAGCGGTCGTCAGCTCGTCAAGGTTGCATGACGGGTATTTGTTGTATGTCACAGGCGCAGTAAACCCCAGTATCGGCTCGCCGTTCATGGTCGCTACCGGCATGTCCCCTCCTTACGGCAGCGTCACTCCGCTGCCCTGAATCTCGTGGCCGTCCTTGTCCTTGAGGTAGAGCCTCTTCCCGCTGATTCCCAGTGAGAACGCCGCACCGCTCGCGCGTGCGAGGTCGATACCGCCTTCTGGATCGTTGTGGTTGCCCTTTACGTCCTTGATGTAGAGCCTGCCGTCGCTCACCTCTAGGCTTGCAGCGGCCTGGTCCTTGGTCGGATACCTATCGTCCAGGTTCTCGCTGTCCAGCGCGTTGTCACCGGAGATCGGTATCAGGCTCAGGACCCCGTTCGCGAACGACAGGCTGCCGCCTGCCTCGGTAAGGCGCGCGAAGACCGCGTCGATGCGGCCCCACAGCTGCCCGAGCCCCACCTCGTCAAGGTAGCTCATGCCAGTCCCCCGATCGTCCCCTGCGGGATGTAGTTGTTGACCTCGTACACCAGGTTGTCTCGCAGCGCCTCGGTGTCGGCCTTGCGCTCCTTGACTTTGCGCGACATGGCCGCTGGCAGCATGCCGAGCGTGTAGCGCGTCGCCCCCGGGTCGTCCAGGTCGAGGTCCGCCGCGGTGACCTGCATGACCTGGTCGAAGCCCTGCGACTCGTTTATGACTCGCACGGTGTGGCCCGCCTCGAGGTGCACGTAGCCGTCCATGTAGAGCGCGACGTCCACCGCGTCCACGTCTAGCGTGGTCTTGAGGTTCCTCGTCGCGCCGTGAATCTCCGTCATCGCGCGGCGGAGGAGCGTGGTGGGGTCCTCGATCGCGGAGTCCGAGAACGTGAACGTGCGCAGGCCGTAGCGCCTGGCCAGCGCCCTGTGGTAGACCAGCTCGTCGCACTTGTGGTAGGCGTTGCCCTCGGCAGGAAACGTGACGCCCCCGTAGTCGCCGTCGGGCAGCTCGCGCAGGGTGACCGTGCTGTCGGTGTACTTGAGCTCGCCGCCGCCGTACCACGCCCTGCCCCCGGCAGCGTAGGAGTGCGGCGTGGCGGGCGCTATCGGCACGTCGGTGCCGGATGTCGTGATCGTCACGTTCGCGGTTATCACGTAGCCGACGGTCATGGCGATGAGCGTGTCCCCTCGGTGCGCGGCGAGCGTCCCCGAGTCCGTCCTCACCCTGATCGTCGTGTCGCCCTCGGAGACGTCGCGCACGATGGTGAGCCACGTGCCGCCCCTCTCGCGGGCCTGCGCGTTCTCGTCGCGCCTCGTGGCGCCCAGCGGGTAGCAGCCCGTGTAGAAGCCCTCGTCGCTGGTCTCCAGGGTGAAGGACGTCATGTTCTCGCCGAAGCGTATCACCTGCGAGTTGGCGTAGCGCGCGCCCGTGTACAGGCCTATGTGCCGCCGCCCGCCCTGCATCCAGACGTACAGCATGCAGTTGTAGGGATCGATGATGCCGTTCGTCAGGATGTCGAGTATCGGCGTCGGCGAGGTCGCCGTCGTGGCGGCCACGTGCATGCCGAGCTCCTCGTCGTAGTAGCCCGCGTCCTCCGAGTCGATGTTCGCCGAGTTCACGAACATCAGGCCGGGCTTGCCTAGCTCCAGCATGTGCCGGTTGTACTCCGCGATGCAGCGGGAGAACAGCACCTGCGCGGGGAGCTTGGGCGGGAGCCGCATGTGCACGTCCGCCAGCAGCTGCACGTCGCTCAGGCAGGTCACGCGGCGCTGCCCGTCGATCTGGTCGGCGACGTGGCTCACGAAGCCGTGGAACAGGTGCTGGCCGTCGAACTCGGTGGCGACGGGGTTGTCGAAGTCGCGGATGGCCGCGGGCGAGAACGCCGCGAACAGCGGGTGCGGCCTCGGTATGGTGAACTCGAACTTGCTCACCGCGCTCGTGACCATCGAGAGCCTGGCGGAGTGTATGGGCCGCGCGTCGTTGCCGGGCTGGAACACGACGTCGCTGCCGCGCGTGACGAGGTAGCCCATCTACAGGTCCCTCCTCGTGAAGCTCACGGTCGAGTGCTGCTTGGCCTCGTTCGCGCAGCGCAGGTCGGTGCCCACAATCTCCCAGTCGTCGCCGAACTGGGCGTCCGTGCCGACCAGCTCGTAGCCCTTCTCCGGGTTCACCACAAGGTTCGTGCCGTCGAGGTACTGCCACCAGTCGTCGACCTCGACGGTCACGCGGTTCCTGCCGTAGACGGTCTCGGCCACGGTGTCCTCGCCCTCGCCGTCGAAAGACCCCATTGGGGTCGTGCCCACGGTGACGTCCGCGGACTGGGCATGCGCCAGCCTGACGTCGTCGTAGTAGGTGCTGCCCTCCATGACCACGGTGCCGCTCGGGTGGCTGTTGACCTCGAGCGAGACCCTGCCCTCGGAACGCTTCCACGGATGGCGGTCGACGGAGATGGTGACCATGATTCCGTTGGCGGCGAGCCGCTCGACCGACTCGATGGCCCAGCGCCCGCGGTAGGTGTACCCCGGGTCCCAGCTGAGCGTGTAGTCGGCCATGGTGCCGTGCACCAGCCCCGTCAGCCTGCGCAGGCGCTCGGGCAGGTCGTCGCCCGCGAGCAGCAGGGCAAACTCGTGCCTGCCGTTTCGGTAGGCCACGAAGCCGACCGACTCGGTGATGTCCAGGTCGCTCCCCGCGGGGATCTCGACCTTGGTCACCTTCGGCTCGGGCGGCTCCATCTCGAACTTGGAGAGTACGGCGCCGAGCTCCTCGCAGAGGTCGGTGCCGTCGAAGATCACCCTGTAGTCCATGCCATCACCTCACCAGCGCGCGGTCCATGCGCGTGCGGATGCCACCCACCAGCGCGTTTCCGTCAAGGTAGATGCCCATGTTCGCGAGGTCGTTGCGCAGCGCCTGCGTGGCGGCGTACGCCCCTCCGTCCACGGGCTGGGCTGCAGCCGCCTGCGGCGCCGCGGCGCTCCTCGGCAACGATGCCGCGTAGACGTCGCGCACGGCGTCGGCCATGGAGCGCTCGGCCATGCGCACGCCGCTGTCTGTGCCCTGCGCGAGGCCCTCCATGTTCATCTCGCCCACCCAGGCGAAGAGCTTTGACGGGCTGGCGATGCCCAGGAACGAGAGCGCCCCGTCGACGGCCCCCTTGATGCCGCCGAGCAGCGCGTCCTTGACCCTGCCGACGTTCGCGGCGATGCCGCTGACCAGCCCCGAGATGAGGTCGGCGGCGGCCCCCGCGAGGTCGAAGCTGGACACCTTGTCCCAGATGTCCTGCAGCATGGCCTGCGCGGTCGCCATTATCTGCGGCAGCGCCTGGTCTATCGCCTGCCCTATGGCCTGGAACAGCTGCAGCCCCGCGGAGAGCAGGTTGGGCACGTTCGCCACGAGCGTCATGACGAGGGTCACGAGCAGGTTGCCTATGGCAGCCAGAATCGTGGGGCCGTGCGCGGTGATCGCCTGCGCGATGGTGCCGAACAGCGATATCGCCGCGCCCATCATGTTCGGTATGTTCGCGGTGATGAGGTTGATCACCGTCGTGAGCAGCGTGAGCGCCGTGGGGCCAACGACCGCCACGAGCTGCGGCACTACCGTGGCCAGCGTCTGCGCGACCATCGGCACGACGGTGGGTATCGCCGCCTGCACCTGCGCCATGATGGTCCGGATCCTGCCCATGATGCCCGTCGAGAGCTGGTTGCCGTTCTCGTCCGTTGCGCCCAGAAGCGCCGTGGTTGCGGCGCTGGCCAGCTCGGTCGCTCGGGCCGCCACGTTGCCGTCGTCCTTGCCGAACTCGGTGAGCAGGTTCTGCCAAGCGGACTTGGTCGCGTTGATGGACCCCTCGACGGTGGTCATGCCCTCCTTGCCGGCATAGCCCGCGTAGCCCATCATCTGGACGTAGTCGACGACGGCCGCCTGGCAGTCGGCGAGGTTGTCGATGGTCAGGTCGCCCGCCTGGCCCTGCGATACGCGCCAGTCGTTGACCTTGTCGATGACCTCCTGCATGCCCTCCTTGGTGGGCTTGATGCCCAGCTGGAGGTTGTCCAGCATGGTGAAGTTGCCCTTCATGATGCCGTTGAAGGCGTTCTGCGCGGACTCCTGCGTGATGCCCATCGCGGAGACGATGTCGGCTTGCGCCGTGACGACCTTGTCGGCGAGCTGCGCGGCGCCCGCGGAATCCCCTCCCATCGCCTCGCGCAGGCCGACCGCGAGGCCGTTCACCTGCTGCAGGTAGTCGTTCTGGCTCATCTGGACGTTCTTGTATGCGTCCTTCGAGCGCTGCTCTATGTAGCCGTAGGCGTCGCCGAACGCGAGCTTGGCGCCACCCGCCAGCTGCTCGTACTCGGCGTAGCTGTCGAGCGCGGCCTTTCCGACGGCCCCAACGCTCGTGGCGGCAGCTGCGCCGCCCGCCACGAGAGCCTTGCCCATCATACCCGCGACGCCCTTCATGCCGCCGCCGAGCTTGGACCTCAGGCCGCCGAGGATCCCCTCGCCAGCCTTGCCGCCCGCGGACTTGCCGGCGGAGTCGGCCGCGCCGCCCAGCTCCTTCTCGATGGTGCCCTGCGCACCCCTGAGCGACGGGATAAGCCTGACGTAGGCTGTAGCTAGATCAGCCATCCTCCACCTCCATGAACGGTATGCCGAGAGCGGCAGCGACCTCGGCGAGGTCGGTGCCGTCCAGCTTGTCCCTCACGCGCGCCACGTCGGCGGGCGTCTGGACGGGTCGGGGCTTGTTGCGCCCCTTGGCGCCGTCCTTGCTGTTCTGCCACGCCAGCACGCGCAGGTCGTACTCTATGGCCGCGAGCAGGTAGGTCGCGTCGTCCCACGCGGCCTCGGGCGCCACGGCCCTCACGCACGCTGACTCTCGCGGCAGGTGTGCGGCGAGCGCGGCGGCGTGGGCGACGCTGTAGTCCGTGCCCATGCCGTCGACGCTCAGCCCGTAGAAGCGCTGGAAGTCGGCCCGCAGCTCCCCCGGGTGGTTGCCCAGCAGCGCCGCGAGCACTAGGAGTTTTTTGCCCCGACCTGCTCCAGCACGTCGGCGAAGAAGTCGTTGAACAGCTCCGCGCCGACCGCCCCGCCGTTGGCGTCGGCGAGGTCGCACATGGCCTCGTAGGCGCCGTCGTCGCCCAGCAGCACCGAGAGCATGCGGCCGTAGAAGACCAGCTTGCGGTCGTCCGCCAGGCGCCCGTCGGCGGTGCGCGACAGGCAGTACGTGAACCGCTGGTCCGCGAGCCTGCCGGGGTCGACCTCCACGGTCGCGCCGTGCGACTCGACGGTGATGGTCTCAGCCATGCGTCAGTCCCCCTACTCGCCGGTCGTGGTCGTGGCGGTCTTCTGGATGTAGTCGTACATGCGGAAGCCATCGGCGTCGGGCATGCAGGTAATCGTGATCTCGCGCCCTGCGACCTCACCGGAGCCGTGCACGATGCTGCCGACCTCGGTGACCTGGCCGTTCGGCACGACCTTGCGCCACTTGCGGCCGTCCTTGAGCAGCAGCTCAAAGACGTAGCAGCGGATGTCGTGGTCGATGTTGGCGTGCTTGACGGTGATGACGTTGCTGCTCTCGCTCACTGCCCCGTGGCCGTGCCACTCGGCGAGCGAGTCTGCGGTGATGCTGACGAGGGTGAGCGTGAGCGTCTCGGTCTCCTGTGACTTGAGGACGCAGATGACCTCGCCGTTGAGGTCGTGGACCTCCTCGGTGTCGGTGTCGATCTCCTCCTCGATGCCGTCCTCGGAGATGAAGCCCATGTTCTTGAACCCGGTGCCGAGCGCGGCGAACGGGTCCTGCTCGGTGCCGACGGTGGTGCCGGCAGGAGCGGAGTACCCGTAGCCCCCGCGCACGCCCTTGACGTTGGAGACGTCGGCGGTGTCGTTTGCTGCCATTTGTCCTCCTAAGAAGAAGCCCCGCGCGTGGCGGGGCTAGTCGTTTACGAGTATCTGTGCCGTGATCCGGTGGCGGCACCTGCCGTCCAGCGGGTCGTAGTAGTCGCTGAGTATCTCGACGGAGAAGACGTTGGGTCTCTCCCAGCGCATGGCCAGCAGCCACCGCTTGGTCTCCGCGGCAAGGTCGGCTGCTCTGCCGCGCGTCGCCGCGTGAACCAGGAGCGTCAGGGTGGCGGTGTCGCGCACCAGCTCCGTGGGGCCGCCGTCCCTGTTGGCCGTCCCGAACTCCGACGGCGCGTGCCTGGGCGCGTCGTGGTACCACGGGATGCCGGTCACATCGTTGAGGTAGGTGACCGCCTCTGCTGCGACGTCCATGTCAGCCCCTTCCCGCGTCGAGCGCCTTGGTGAGCGTAGAGTGCTTCGCCTGCATGGCCTTGGCCTCGTTTGTGGCGGTTGCCACAGCGACGGCAGGGTTGCCGCGGCTGGTCACGCTATCCATTACCACGTGGTGCTTGGCCCTCTCGTATCCGCCCTCGGGCATGAGGGAGTCGGCCTCGGTGGCTATCACCTCGGCCCTTCTCCTGAGCTCTGCCTGCACGCCGGGGTCGGCAAAGACCTCCTTGATGCCGGCCAGGTTGAGCTTCACCCTGACGCTACCCATCGATCCACCCCACGAGCGCCTCGCGGTTCCATGGGGTCGGGCATAGCTCGGGCGGGAGCGGTGCCGGGTCGCCTGCCACGACGTACTCGGGCGGGTGCTCCATGCCCGCGTCGCGCACGCGCACAATCCTGCAGCCGCGAAGGCTCGCCGCATACTCCTTCGGTATCCCAAGCGCGTACTGGACGTGCACGCCATAGGCGCGCATGGCCCCATCCACGTCCTCGGTGGTGGGGCGCCCGAAGAGCACGTTGTCGACGGTCTCGGGCTCCCACGTCGTGACGGGGTCCATGCGCTCGTCGTATGCGATGGAGGGGCGCAGGACGGTCACCGTCTCGCCCCTAAGAAACGTCACTGCCATCACCTGCCAGCGGCGCCCAGCCGATGCGGCTGCCGCTCACTCCCAGGAGCGCCAGCTCGCTCGGCAGCGGCTTCGGCGTGCCGTAGGAGGGCGTGAAGCTCATGCTGTGGGAGAAGCCGACGGCCGTCATGGTCTCCTGAGTAACGCCGGCGGGCACGTCGGTGCCGCTCGGCATGACCCGGTTGGCCATGGAGCGGCAGACGCGCATAAGTCGGTCGGCGAGGTCCTCGGACGGGTCGGCGTAGTCCATGTGCGCCTTGTCGAGCGCCACGCGGATGGCCGCGCTGGCGTCCTCTAGGCACTCCGCGAGCATGCCTTGGTTGGGGACCGCACCGAAGCGCGCCTCGTACTGCTCGACGGTAGCGAATGGCTCCATGTCGGCCCCCTATCCCTCGAGCAGCCCGACGAGCTGCGTCTTGGTAGCACGCTTCGGCGCCTCGATGCCACGCTCCTTGCAGAGCGAGCGGAGCTGGGCGACGGTGAGCGCGGCGAGGTCCTGCGCTTGCTCGGGCTCCGGCGCATCAAGCGTCACGAGTGCCGGGTTCGCGGCCATCTGTGCGGCCACGAAAGCCGACCTCGGCTCGTAGATGGCGCCAGTCCTCGTGTCGCGGTAACACATAGCCTAGGCGCCAGTCGTGGTGGTGCCGCCGTTGCCGTAGACGAAGATGAGGTCCTCGGCGACAGCCTTGGTGCCGTAGCTGTAGAAGATGCCGAAGCCGATGGCGTTGGAGAGCTGGATGCGCTCGGCGGGGGCGATAGTGGGCAGCACGGGCTGCGCGATGGCACCTTCGACCATTGCGATGGCGTCGACGCCCTGCGGCAGGTAGACGGAGCTGTAGAACTTGACTCCGTGGAAGGTGCCGAACGCCTCGGCGCTCGCGCCACCCTGCTCAACCTTGTCGAAGTAGGTACGGAGCTGGCCGTAGAAGGCAGGCGAGCACACCACGTGAATCATGTCGCGAGGAACGCCGTCCACAAAGTCGTTCTGGACGGTCTCGACGGACTGGATGAGTTCCTCGGCAATGTCGACTGCGGCGGTTGCTTCAGCAGAGGGCGTGAAGGCGGTGCCGGCGGTATTGGCCTCGGCGAAGAAGGCACGCTCCAGCTCGCGGATCATAGCGCGCTGGGCGGATGCGGCTTCGCGCTCGACAAGGTTGTCGACGCCGTAGAGGGTGACGTCCTTGGTCTCAGCCTCGACCACGATCTCCTTGTCCACGTTGACGGGGACGGGAACGGGCTTTGCCTTGGTGGCCTGACCAGCGCCAGCCGCGCGGGCGGTACCATAGTTGTTGGAGGTCTTGTTCGCGAAGCGCTTGGCCTCGTAGGTGCCGGCGCCGGG
>CAMPCT010000058.1 GCA_946647055.1 uncultured Atopobium sp.
GGGCTAGCGCTCTATCGTCAGGACGTCGGAGAGTCCCGTCATCTCGAGGATCTCCATGACGTCATCGCTCGGATGGAGGAGACGCAGCGCACCGCCCTTGGTGTCCACGAGCTTCTGCGCCCCGACAAGCACGCGCAGACCGGCGGAGGAGATGTACTCGAGCCCCGTCAGGTCGATGTCATAGCTGCTCACCGTATCCGTCGCGTCGACCTGCTGGATGGCCGCCTCGAGTTCGGGACTGGTGGCGACCGTGAGCTTGCCCGAGACCGCGATGACCGCCTTGTCGCCGTTGATGCTCGTCTCAATCTGCATGGCTGGACTCCTCGTGTGACGTGCGCCGTGCGCGATATCCCTCTTGGGTACCAGCTTAGCAAAGTGGGGAACGCGGAACCCATTAAAACTGGCAGAACAATGGCGAGCTGACGATGTCATCGTCTTTGGGGGTCGCTTTGGTCTATCGTTATGCAGGCGGACGGCTTTGCCACGCGAAGGGAGGATTCCATGGGCGTCGAAGGACTTGCGCGAATCGACCTGCACATGCACTCCAAGGTGTCTGATGGGACGGACGCCCCGGAGGAGCTGCTCTCGCGCGTGCGAGACGCCGGAATCGAGCTCTTTGCCCTGACCGACCACGACGCCATCCAGGGGGGCCGGCGAGTCATTGCGGCGCGGGGGGACGGCGACCCGCACTTCATCACGGGGGTGGAGTTCTCCTGCAAGGACGAGGGCGGGAAGTACCACATCCTTGGGTACGGCTACGACGTGGACGCCAGTCCCATCAACGAGGTCGTTGACTTCACGCATGACCTGCGCATGAGGAAGGTCAAGGCCCGGCTCGAGTTCCTGACGCAGGAGTTTGGGTTCGAGTTTCCCCCCGAGGAGGTTGCGGCCCTCCTTGCCAATGACAACCCCGGCAAACCCCACATCGGCAACCTCATGGTCAAGCTCGGGTTTGCGGAGTCCAAGGAAGTCGCGATCAAGGACTACATCAACAAGCTCCGGATCCGTTCGTCCCACATCCGTCCCGAGGTCGCGATCAAGGGAATCCTGGGGAGCGGAGGCATTCCGATCCTGGCACATCCCATCTATGGCGACGGAGACGACCTGATCATGGGCAAGGAGATGGAGGAGCGCCTGCTGCGCCTCATGGACCTGGGGATCAGGGGCGTGGAGGCCTACTACTCCGGCTTCACGAAGAAGATGCAGGACGAGCTCCTGGGCTATGCCGACAAGTACGACCTCCTCGTGACCGCAGGCAGCGACTACCACGGCAAGAACAAGCTGATCATGCTGGGTGACACGAACCTCGAGGACGTCTCGGTGGCGCATCCGGGGCTCCATCGGTTCCTCGAGACCGTTGCCGACCGCATCCACTGAGTGGCCAGCGCCTGTTGGGAGGGGTTGTCACCATGGCTTGGATGCTCCCAAAGATCAACTTCAATCCCGCGTCGTTCCTGCGGCGCTCGCTCAAGGACACGGTTCCCTTTGACCCAGAGACCCAGATTCCCGTCATACACGCCTCCATCTGCACGGGGGAGCGCGTGGCCGGGTTCAAGAACAAGGCAGACGGGCACTTCACGGAGGTCATGCTTCTCACATCCGACGAGGACGAGCGGCTGTTCATGGAGACCTACCAGATCGAGACGATAAAGACGGAGTACTGAGGGGGCGAACATGCGCAAGCCCACACCCTTGGAGGCGTTTGACGCCTTGTATGGCCTGGCGGCAGGGGACGGCCGCGGCGAGGCGCTGTTTGGCGAGAGCTACCCGCTCGCCCGACGTGCCTACGAGCGCACGCTCATAGGCAGCGCCTGTCCCGATGCCTACCTGGAGTTTCCGCTGCTGGGAGAGCCCGGCTTCGACATACTGTCCGTGCATGGCTACGTGGAGCCCGGGGCACGCTTCGCCCCCGGGGCCGGGTTTGGGCGGCAGGACATGTTCGACTGGTTCGAGGGCGTGTGCACGCCCGACGGGAACGTGAGCTGCGGCATAGAGCTGGACACCTCGGCTGGCGAGACGGAGCGCGCGGGCGTGTACCTGCAGCAGCGGAAGAGGACCGAGCTGGTCGCGCCATTCCTGGCCAGCATCGGGGAGTCGGCGCGGACGCAGGGCTACCTCGACGTGCTCGGACGCATGCCCTCGGGGTGGCCTCCCTCGTACGTGGGGCTCTTCCCCGGACGTCCCGGGACGCCGCTGCGCATAGGCGGCTACATGGGTGCGAGCGAACTGGCTCATTGCGCAGACGACCCCGCGCATCTTGGGTCATGCTTCCGCCAGATAGGGTTTGAGTCCTACGACCAGGAAATGCTCGAGCGCTGCTCCGCATTCATGCGAATGGCTCCGGCGGTCGACTTCCAGTTTGACATCATGGCCGATGGCTCCCTTGGTGACACCTTTGGCCTCTCCCTCTCGTTCAACAGCACCAAGCCGCGCGAGGCGCGGGAGTGCATGGAGTCCGGCTATGGTGCCAAGCTCATGGGCCTGCTCCAGGAATGGGGCCTTGCCGACGATCGCTGGCGCCTCATTGCCGGTGCCGCCTTCGCACGCCATGTGGGCATCGAGCGCGAGGACGGCAGCGAGGGCAGGCTTGCGCTCTGCGTCCTGTTCAACTACGCAAAGGTGAAGTTCTCGGGGTGCGAGCCACGACCGGCCAAGTTCTATCTCATGCTCAAGGCCCCCGAGATGCCCTCGCAGGACGGTGCCGCGGGACAGGCGCCCCAGCCAGAGGCGACCGTGCGGCCATGAGGCAAACGGGAATGACATGGGCGATGGCGCTGGCCGAGACGAGGTGCTACGACTTCCTCGAGCCCGTCGCCGCGCGAGCGGTCGACAGGGCGCTCGAGCTCTGCCTCGACGCCGCGACGCTGGTGGGTGACGACGCACGCAAGGACATGCTGGCCCTCTGCCTGTCGAGGCTTGGCGTCGTCTACGAGCGGCCGCTCATGTCACGTGCTGTCGGGCGGGTTGGCTTTGCCGATAGCCTCGCCCTCAACGGTGGGGACGACGGACGCGCGAAGGTGATGCGTCGCATCGCAGGGGAGGTCCGGGACGAGGTGATGGCCGATGCCGGCGCCTCGCTGCGCGATCGCTTGCCCTTGGCACTGGACTACGAGAATGCGGTGGCGGACAACTTCTCCCAGGCCATGGCCGAGTTCCTGGGGCGTCTCCTGTCCAGGCGAGGCGAGGTCTCCAAAGAGCTGTTGGGGGGGACGTCCCATCACGCGCATCGTGGGGCTGTCCACGAGCGGTGCCGACCCCCACTGCCACGGTCGCATGGTCATGCGCGTCGACACGGACGCGGGGACCTTCTTCTACAAGCCCCATGACTGCCGCCTCGACGCCCTCTTCCTCGAGCTTGTTGGTACGTGGCTCTCTGGTTGCGCACGCGCGGCACGGCTCGTCGAGGGGAACGGGTATGCGTTTGTCGAATGCCTCGTGCCCGAGGAGCTTGCCAACGAGGGAGAGCTCCGCGCGTATTGGCACAACCTTGGGCGCCTGACCGCCCTCTTCCATGGTCTTGGCAGCCGCGACATGACGCGGGACAACCTCATGTGCTGCGGCACCTGCCCGGCGGTTCTCGACCTCGAGACCCTGCTCACTGGCGCGATGGACTTCGACGGGGGATGCTGAGGGGAAATGGTGCCACGGAAGGCATTTCCGCAGGGAGGCTCGCCGACTCCGCCGTCTGCACCGCGGTCCTCCCGATGCGCATAGGCGGCATGGTCGTCTCGCCCCTCGTCGCGGACAATCCGTCCGGCACCTGCCTGCCCCGAGTGGCAGGTGAACCTCGTACGGTGAGGGGTTGCGAGCGGGACTTCTCCGAAGGCTTCGAGAGGGGGTATCGCCACCTCATGCGCCATCGTGGGGAGGTGCTCGAGGCGATCGGGCGCTACGGCGAGGCGACCTGTCGGCAGATCCTGGTCAACACGCGGGCCTATTACAAGGCGCGTGCCTTGCTGTTCAGCCCCGGTGCGATGGCGGACCCATCCAAGCGCGACGAGGTGCTGGACGGGCTCGGCAACTCATACGGGATCTTTTCCGCGGAGCTGCGGGAGGGGGTGACCAAGCCGGATGCGGCTGCCCTGGCGGAGGGAGACATCCCGTACTACTGCTCGTGTGCGGGCTCGCGTGCGCTCTATGCGGGGGAGGGGTACAGCCTGGGTGACCTTCTGGCGAAGTCGGCCATCGAGGTGGCGACGGACCGCCTCTCCCGCCTCTCAGAGGAGGAGCTGCGCTTCGAGCTGGACCTCATTCGCAGGCTCGTGATGGCGGACGAAACGACAGGAGGCAGGCCATGATTCGCGTGCTCTCGTTTGTGGGCTCTTGTGCGGGGGAGGCCTCGCACACCAAGGAGCTCTCCGACCGTCTCGCCGCGACCCTCTCGGCCAAGGTGGCCGTGCGCGGCGAGGACCTGTCCTACGAGTGCGTCACCGCCGACCAGCTTCGCGTGTCGTTCTGTCGCTCATGCAACTCGTGCTTTGTCACGGGTTCCTGTCCCCTGGACGCCACCGACGATGTCGGCGACCTCAAGAGGAGGTTGCTCGAGGCGGACGTCATCCTGTTTGGGACCCCCGTGTACCTTGCCGGGATGTCTGGCGTGACCAAGTGCGTGCTCGACCGCATCGCGTTCTGGACGCACCGTCTGGAGCTTGCCGGGAAGGTGGGCATGGCGCTCGTCACCACGTCCAACAACCACGGTCCCCAGGTGGAGCGGCGCCTGAGCGAGCTCCTTCGATACACGGGCATTGCCATGCCCGAGGGACTCTGCCTCCAGCTGCACGCGAGGCCGTGCCTCGACAAGCCCGAGGAGGCCGAGCCGGCACTCGATGCCGCGGCGGAGAGGCTGCTTGCCGCTTGGGACGATCCCACGACCTGCCTGGTGGAGCGTCAGGAGCTGCTGTGGAAGGGCCTTGCGCTGCAGTCGCGTCGCAAGATGATGCGGCATTACCTCTTTGGCGAGAAGGTGCGCGAGGAGGTTCGCGTGCTTGACGAGCGAGGCGTCACGACTCATGACTCGCTCGCCAGTTACGTGCGCTCCCTGCGGTCCACCGGTCAAGGGGAGGCTGTCAGAACGTCTTGAAAAGGGCCACGTCCTTTGGCAGCTCCCTGAATCCGTGGGATTTGTAGAACCCATACGCGGGAACGTCCCTGTCCGTCGTCAGGTAGATCGTGTGCACGTCGAGTCCCTTGAGGTACCCCTCGATGAGGGAGAGGAACTCCGAGCCATGGCCCCTGCCCTGCAGGTCACCCCGTATGCAGATCTCGTCGATGAGGTACTCCGTGCCCTCGTACCAGTGTCTGATGCTTCCCAACGAGACGCCGATGAGCTCGTCCTGCTCGACCAGCCCCAGGACAAGCGACGACCTTGCGCCCATCAGGTCCAGGAGGTACTGGTCGAGCTGTTTGTCGTCGCTCCAGTCATCGTTCCAAGGGGGCTGCGTGAACACGCCCCTGAAGAGGGCCTTTATGGTCCCGAGGTCCGAGATGCCAAGTTCGGTCAGTGTCGCCATGTCATTCCTTGTGCTTGCCCTCGCCAATGCGCGCGTGAAGTGCCATCACATAGGATTCGGGGTCATTCTTGAACTTCACGCAGGGATTGTCTCCGTTCATGCGCCTGAACGGGCAGCCACCCGCACAGAGGGGCAGCCACACGCACTCATGGCACTCCTTGTCACCGTTTGGGATGGCAGTGTTCAGGAACTTGGTCAGGTTGTCGAGGTTCGTGGCGCTCTCGAGAGGCGATGCGGGATTCCAGTCATGGGCGTTGCCAAAGCTGATGGCCTGCTTGTCGACTGCCTCCCAGCACTTGCAAAGGTTGCCACGGTCGTCGATGCACACGCTCCACAGGCTGTTGGCGCCACAGTAGTGGCCACGCCCGGTCATGAAGCGCTCCGCCTCCTGACGGATGCCGATGTCGCTTGCGTTGCTCCCGCAGAGCAGTCCCACCTGGCTGCCGCGCTCGTCTGCCGTCTGGTTCCCAAAGACTGGCGCGGGGTAGTATCCCAGGTCGTTCCCGGACTCCTCTGCGAGCTGCGCGACAAACTCTTGGAGCGCGTCGACCTCTGCCCGGTTGCCCTCGTGGATGTTGTGGCGGACATGAACCGCAAAGGGGATCTTCGCGTTACGCAGGTTGCTCACGATGCGATCGAACGTTGGCTGTCCGCCACGTAGGTGGCGGGTTGCGTCATGGGTGTCGGCGAGGCCGTCGATGGTCACCTGGCAGAAGGTGACCTTGGCTGCCGCCAGCATGTCGACGATGTCCTGGGTGAGCAGGTAGCCATTGGTGATGATGCCGGCGGAGTACGTGCCGCCGCGATCCTCGGCAAGGGCGATGAGCCGTTTGGAGAGCGACTCGATCACATCGGGGGCCAAGAGGGGCTCGCCACCAAACCAGGTGACGGTCAGCTTGTTTGCCCTGCTCGCGTCGAGCATGCGCTCCGCAAGGGCAACGACGTCGTCCTGCACCTCGGGCGTCATCTTGCCCTTGCCGTGGTTCTCGAAGCAGTAGGGGCAGTCAAAGTTGCAGCCCAGGGTGGGGCAGATGGTCAGTCCCACCGCATGAGGTGCGGCGCATGCTGCGCGACCCATCGTCTCGAGGGCGGCGCGCTCGTCGAAGTTGCAGATGATGCCGCGCTTGGCGAAGCGCTCGATGATGGGGTGGTTCTCGTCGAGCTCCCCGAGCACCGAGAGCAGGTAGGTCTCGATGGGCGTGTACTCGGCGCACGTCCCCTTGTAGAGGTTGGCGATGGCCACCATCTTCGTTCCCGGGACGGGTGCGCTCAGGTTGTAGCGAGAGACGTGCCAGCCGGCCTCGGCGGCGGTGCGAGAGGCCTTCTCCTGCTCGCTCGTAACCTCTGTCATGTCATGTCGCCTTTCGACGGGAGCCGTCTTCCATATGGGCCGGTTGGGGAAACCTGAGGTCAAGGCTCGTGAACCCATCCTTTTGTCTGATTATACGAGTTGTGCCGTGGCCCATCTCGAGCTGGGGCAACCTGATGCGGGCTCGGAGTAGGCCGCTTTGATGAGACGGGCGACCACATCCCCACGTACAATGGAGCAGCTCCATCCACAACGAGGGGCTGTGGGGCAGGGTCCCGACCGGCTGGGTTCTGCCCTGCCTGTCAGGTTGGCGATTTGGGGAGTGACATGATCGATAGGCTGGCCCTCTACGACACCCTCTATGCGCTGGCGTCGGCGGATGGTCGTGAGGGGACGCTCTTTGGCGACTGTGCGTCGGGCGCGCGCGAGGCGTTCTCGCGAAGCCTCGTCGGCGAGGAACAGCCCATCGTCTGGTTCGAGCTGCCACTTGCCGGGAGGCCACGCTTCGACCTGCATGTGGCGATGTCGAGGGAGGCGCTCCGCAGAGGCGTGAGCATTCCCTCTGGGTCGTGCGGCGGCTACGACCGCCTCTTCCGCTGGTATGCGGAGGAGGAGGACGGCGGGGGTGGGCTCGCCTTTGCCTACGACGTCTCCGAGGGCCGCATCGACGCCCCCGCCATCCATGTGAACGTGAACAACGCCCCGCTCTCCGACATGGGCAGGTTCTTTGACATCGCTGCGGGAGAGGGGTCGTCCGGGATCTACGACGGCTTCTTGGACCGCCTGCCACAGGGGTGGCGCGTGTGGTATGCGGGCGTGCATCCAGGACGTCCCGGAACGCCCCTGCGCGTGGACTGCTTCGTCGACCGTACCGTGCGGGATGCCTATGCCAAGGACCTCGGTCTGCTCGAGCGTGACCTGCGCGCCGTTGGCTTTGAGGCCATGGGCCAGGCGCTGCCCACCCTCGTGGCGCCGATACTCGAGTCGCCGTTTGGCCTGGAGTTGCAGTTCGACCTGCTGCGCGATGGCGGGACGGGACCGACCCTTGGCCTCTCTGCGGCATTTCCCCTACGTGCGGCGAGTGGCGTGCGCCAGCTCTTCGCAGAGGGCGGGGCGGTGGCGGAGCTCATGGGCAAGGTGGGGCAGCTGGGCCTTGCGGACGGCCGTTGGAGACAGGTCGCCGACGCGTCGTTCTCCAAGCTGGTCATGGTGGAGGAACGACCGGTCGTCCTGTTCTGTGCCCCGACGTTCGTGAAGCTGCGCATGCGTGACGGCATCCCGCTCGACGCCAAGGCGTACCTGCAGGCGGGGATGTGGCAGTCCGGCTGACGTGCCTGTGTGAGACGACGGGCATCCCTTCGATGTATAAAGGGCATGGCAGGCCTCCTCGCGTCGTGAGGGGATTGCGTTGATGATGGGGGACGGATGACCATCGTCTTTCTGCAGCGATCGGGAGACCATGTCACGTTTGCCTGGCTTGATGGAACAGACCCTTCGGCGCGCCTTCTCGGACGCCGTGGTCGAAGGTCTCTTTGGCTCGGGTCCCGAACGTGCCATCTCCGCCTACCGGAGCTTCTGGGCGGAGGGGACTCATCCCACCGCCATCGTCGAGTGCCCGCTCCTTGGCCCTGCGAGCTATGACGTGCTTGTGGGTTCGTACGGGGACTCGATGGTGCCGGGCACCCACCTTCCCAAGGCCAACCCGCCCGCCTGCCATGCCGCCTACGACTGGGCGACCTCGCTGGGGGGCGACCGGGACATCGACCTCTTCTTCGAGTTGGACGCCGAGGGCCCAAGGGGGCAGCATGCGGGGATCCACTGCAGGCACAAGGGCGACCTTGACGCCGCGCTCGACTTCTACCGGGTGATAGGGGAGGGCTGGCGCGTACCGCTGTACCGCGACGTCGTGGAGCGGCTCCCCATGGGCTGGCACGCCGACTTCGCCGCGGTCTTTGCGGGGAGGCCCGGTGCCCCGACGCGGCTCGAGCTGTCCTTGGAGGGCGAGGAGCGCGTGCGCATTGGCGAGGACCCCGCCCATCTGCGTGCCCGCTTCGATCGGATGGGCTTCTCGGCATACGACGGCCAGATGCTCGAGGACATAAGCCGGCTTGCCGCGATCAGCCTTCTGGACACGTTCCAGTTCGACATCATCGCCGACGGCACGCTGGGAGGCACGTTCTCCATCACCTCGTGCTTCGAGAGGACGGGGGCGCACTTCTCCCGCCTCTTCCAGGACGATGGCGCCGTCGGCCGCATCTGCGGCACCTACGAGGGGATGGGGCTTGCCGACGGGCGTTGGCGTCTGGCGGAGCAGGCCGTCTTTGCGACCAAGAGAGTCGACCTGACCGGCGCGCAGGCATGTCGTGTCGTGACGGTCTCGATACCCAACTGCGGCAAGGCCAAGTGGATTGACGCGAGGCCCCAACCTGCGAAGATATACCTACTGTAGGGGGCAGTCGTCAGAGGGAGATGGGGATTGGAAGCGCATGGATAAGAGCGGTTACGTTCGCATCAAGCCTGAGTACCTGCTGCGTGGGTGGCAGGGCCTCCCGTACGCCCTGGTGAGGCGGGGTAGTGGCCGGCCATACTTCATGAGGTCCGACGCCTTCCGGGCGGTGCAGTTCTGCAACGGACGCTTCACGGCCGACAGCCCGGTCTTCCTGGGCTCCCGCAAGGAGGTCCTGGCGGAGCTCGACAGGAACGACATCCTCGAGTACCTCGACGAGCCCGGGGACCTTCTGCCTGACCAGGAGTACCGCTACCACGACAACCGCTACCTCGCGCGGGTTCACTGGTCGCTCACGGGCCACTGCAACTACCGCTGCAAGCACTGCTACATGAGCGCCCCGCATGCCGTCCTTCCCCAGCCGACGACCGAGCAGTGCCTCGACATTGCCGACCAGATCGCAGACTGTGGCGTCCTGCGCGTCTCGCTCACGGGTGGCGAGCCGCTCGTGAGGTGCGACTTCCTCCAGATCGTTGACCGCATCCTCGAGCGGAGGATGCGCATCGACGTCATCATGACCAACGGGGCGTTCGTCAACGAGCAGCTCCTCGATGCGCTCGACGCCCGCGGGTGCCACCCCGAGCTCAACATGAGCTTCGACGGGCCCGAGAGATGGCACAACTGGCTGCGTGGCGTGGACGGGGCCTACGACTCGGTACGGCGCGCATTCGCGCTCTGCCACGAGCGCGGCTTCGTCACGGGAGCCGAGCTGGTGCTGCACAAGGGCAACATCGGCAACATTCGCGAGAGCGTGCTCGAGCTGGGCAAGCTGGGCGTGAGTTCCCTCAAGATCAACCGCCTCAACTGCGTGGGCGAGGGCGAGGCGCTCTCCGACTACGCGCTCACGGCCAAGGAGGAGTTCGATGCCTACATGGACTACCTCCCGCACTACTTCGAGGACGGGATGCCCGTTCCCATCCTCACGCTCTCGGGGCTCTTCAAGGCATTTGAGGGCAAGTGCTCCGTTAGTGCCCTGCGTCACAGCGAGGACAAGGACTGCGGCGGCAAGGTCATCTGCGCATCGGCGCGCAGCACGATGTACCTTGGTCCCGACGGGCGCATCCTGCCCTGCATTCCCATGTCCGAGCGCGACTGCACGAGCGAGCTGTTCCCCACCGTCGGCCAGATGACCCTTGCCGAGGCGCTCTCGGACTCCTTCTACATGGAATTCATCGGTACCACGCTTGCCGACTACCTGGCCCATAACCCGGAGTGTGCCACCTGCGAGTACAAGAACCGCTGTGGTGGGGGCTGCCGGGGCTGCGCCGTCGGTGCCAACGGTGGTTCCGACCTCCTTGGCAAGGACCCCGATGCCTGCCTGATCTTCAAGGG
>CAMPCT010000059.1 GCA_946647055.1 uncultured Atopobium sp.
GCGCTACCGCGACTACATGCGCATGCTCAACGCCCGTGGCGTCACCGCCATCAAGGAGATGACCTTCGACGACTACTACGGCTTCGCCGACGTCATGGAGCGCATGGAGCAGGCGGGCGAGATGAGCCTGCGCGTGAGCATGATGAGCCAGCCCGTGGGCTTTGGCGCGAACGTCGAGCATGGCATCCGCATGCGCGACCGCTTCACCGGCCCCTTCGTCTCGTTCTCGGGCTACAACCGCATGACCGACCGCGGCGTCGCGGGCGGCCTTGCCGAGTACATCGACCCCTACACGAGCGACCCCACCATGCGCGTGGCCGTGCCGGTCGAGTGGGAGCTCATCGAGTCCGAGCTCGCCGCCATCGACGCCGCGGGCTTCCGCTACTCGCTGCACTGCCAGGGTGACGGCGCGGTGCGTCATACGGTCGATGCCTACGACCGTCTCTGCGCGAAGGACGCCGCGGGACGCCTGCTCAACCGTCACGCCATCACCGACCTCGAGTGCACCAACCCCGCCGACCTCGAGCGCTTTGGCGCCCTGGGCGGCATCGTCGAGGTCTACCCGCAGATCCAGTCGCTCGACGCCGCGGCTGACATCCAGGAGATGGCCCTGCGCCAGATCGGCCCCGAGCGCTTCGCGCGCTTCTGGAACCGCCGCAAGATGTGGGACAGCGGCATCGTGGTGTCCTGCGGCACCGACCTCCCGCTGCTCATCCCGCACCTTGGCGAGTCGATCTTCTGCGGCTGCGGCGGCTGCTTCGACGACGGCGTCATCGTCAACCCCGGGAACATGCTCACCGTCCCCGAGATGCTCACGGCCTGGACCGCCAACGGTGCCTACAACTGCTATGCGGAGGACCGTCTGGGCACCCTCGAGGAGGGCAAGCTGGCCGACCTGGTCGTCCTCGACCGCAACGTCCTTGGCATCGACCCCACGCAGGCCCGCGGCACCGGCGTGGCGCTCACCCTCTCGAACGGCCGCATCGTCCACGAGAGCCTCTAGGCGCGGAAAGGAGAAGAGATGGCTCGCATCAAGAGGTCCCAAGTCAGTGCGATGGGCATCCACTACCTCATGTACCCGCTCGACTACCTGCTTGACGGGCATGCCGAGGCGGGCTACGAGGTGATCGAGCTCGTGGGGCAGGCACCTCACTTCAACATGGACTTCGACTGGAACCAGAATCCGGAGGAGGTCCGCAAGATGGCCGAGGACCGCGGCCTTCGCATCGCGCTCTTCACTCCCGAGTGCTCGTGCTTCCAGTGGAAGAACAACTACGCCGACGAGGCCGCCCACAAGAAGTCGATGGAGTACCTCAAGCGCGGCATGGACGTCTGTCGTCGCATGGGTGCCAACATGATGCTCACCAACGCCTGCGGTGACACCATGGACGAGGCGCATGACGTCATCTACGACCGCGCCATCCGCCACTTCACCGAGATCGCGGGCTATGCCCAGGAGGCAGGCGTCACGGTCGCCCTCGAGGCCGTGCGCCCGCAGGAGGCACGCACCTGCATCACCCTCGACGAGATCGCCGGCCTGGTCGAGGCCGTCGACAACCCGTACCTGGGCGCTGCCCTCGACACCGTTGCCATGGGCGTGCAGGGCGAGACCCCGCGCCAGTGGTTCGAGCGCCTGGGCGACAAGATCGTCCACTGCCACTTCGTCGACGGCCGTCCCTACGCCCACCTCGCATGGGGTGAGGGCCTCTTCCCGCTCGAGCGCTACATCAACGTGCTCAACGAGTTTGGTTACGAGGGTCTGCTCTCCCAGGAGCTGACCGACGACCGCTACTACGACGACCCCAAGGCCGCCGACAAGGCCAACTTCGCCGCACTGTCCAAGTACTTCGTCGACGAGGAGGCGTAAAGATGAGCTACCCCACCATTCGCCGTGACCAGGTCAACGGCATGAACATCCACTGGGGCCAGTGGTCCCTCGACTCGTTCCTGCGCTGCCAAGCCGAGCTGGGCTTCACCGGCATCGAGCTGTGGATCAACATGCCGCACGTCTACATGGATCGCTATGGCTACCAGGATGCCAAGGCCCTGCGCCACAAGATCGAGGGCTATGGCCTCAAGACCAACGTGGTCTGCCCCGAGAACGTGGTCTCGCCCTACCAGGTGAACCCGCAGGAGCCCTACCTCGTCGAGCCGATCTTCGACTACTTCAGCAACGGCATCAAGCTCGGCGCCGAGCTGGGCGCCCCGTACCTCTCCATCAACTCCGGATGGGGCTACTGGAACGAGGACCGCGAGGAGGCCTGGAAGCGCAGTCGCGAGATGCTCTCCCGTCTCTCCGACGTGGCCCAGCAGGAGGGTGTCATCCTGTGTATAGAGTCGCTGCGCCCGCAGGAGAGCCAGCTCGTGGTGACCCTCGAGGACACCAAGCGCATGTATGACGAGGTCAACCACCCCAACTTCAAGATCATGGTCGACACCGTCGCCATGAGCGTGTCCGGCGAGACCCTCGACCAGTGGTTCGAGACCTTCGGCGACGAGATCCGCACCATGCACTTCATCGACTGCAACCCGTACGGGCACCTTGTCTGGGGTGATGGCGACCGCAGCCTCTACAACTGGGTCGAGATCCTCAACAGGTACAACTATCAGGGCTTCCTTGGTCAGGAGATCACGGACGGCCGTTACATGGACGACCCTGCCGCCGCCGACTTCCGCAACTTCCACAACCTCGAGCGCTACTTCGACGAGGAAATCTAGACGTCCGACCAACCTAGGTAAAACGCGCGAACGCGCACGAAGAGAGATAAGGAGCATCACATGACCCCCAAAGAGTACATCGACGCAGTGCTTGCCGAGAAGCCGTCCATCAAGCAGGTCTACTGGGTTGCCTGCGGTGGCTCCATGATCGACATGATTCCCGCCAGCTACCTGGTCAACGCCCAGAGCAAGGGCATCGTCTCCGCCTTCTACACCGGCCGTGAGTTCTGCCTCATGCCGCCCGCCAAGCTGGGCGAGGAGACCCTCGTCATCACCTGCAGCCACTCCGGCAACACCCCCGAGAACTACGACGCCGCCACGCTGGCCAAGTCCCGCGGCGCCGCGGTCATCGCCATGACCAACAACGCCGGCTCGCGCATCGACTCCGGCGAGTGGCCCTGCTGGGTGTACGTGTGGGAGGACGAGACCCCGCAGTCCGAGAAGCCTGCGGCGTTCAGCCTCATGCTCGCCGCCGAGCTCATCAAGGCGCTCGAGGGCATCGACCTCTACGACGCGCTGGTCGAGGGCATCGCCAAGATGGACCCGATCCTGGTCGCCGCCAAGGCCAAGTGCGACGCCGAGCTGGGCGAGCGCTTCGCGGCCCTGTGCAAGGAGCACAAGTTCCTCTACATCCTGGGCTCTGGCCCCGCGTTCAGCCAGACCTACGGCTTCGCGATCTGCTCGCTCCAGGAGATGCAGTGGCAGGACTGCTGCTACATCCACTCCGGCGAGTACTTCCATGGCCCGTTCGAGTGCACCGAGGACGGCGTCTTCTACTTCCTGCAGATGGGCTCCGGCGTCAACCGCATGATGGACGAGCGCGCCCTCGCGTTCCTCAAGACCCACACCGACACCCTCATGGTGCTCGATGCCCTCGAGTACGGCATGGACGCCATCGACGAGTCCGTCCGCCCGTACCTCGACCCCATCCTGTTCTACGAGATGAACGTCACCCTGCGCGCGGCCCGTGGCAAGGTCTTTGACCATGACCCCGACTACCGCCGCTACATGGGCAAGGTCCAGTACTAGTCCGCAAGCCAGTCCAGTCCCGGGGGGACGCAAAGGGGACGTTTCCCTTTGCGTCGGACGCAAAGGGGACGTTTCCCTTTGCCCCCCAGGCATACCCGAAGGGAGAATCCCATGGAGTTTACCGATCTCGACGTCTCCGTCTGTGGCTTTGGCGACAACGTCGTCGACGTGTACGAGCACATCCGCACCGAGTTCCCCGGCGGCAACTGCGTCAACTTCGCCGTCTACTCCAAGAAGGCTGGCGTGCGTCGCTCGGCGTACATGGGCTACTTCGGCAGCGACGACCGCGCCGAGCGCGTGATCGACGCCCTGCACGAGGAGGGCATCGAGACCCTCAAGTGCAAGCAGCTGCTGGGTCCCAACGGCTTCTCCTGCGTCTCGATCGCCGAGGACGGCGACCGCCTCTGGGGCGACTACAACGCCGGCGGCATCCGCGGCGAGACCAGCTTCGTCCTCGACCGCTTCGACCTCGAGTACCTCAAGCAGTTCGACGTCGTCCACTCCGGCAACTACTGCTACATGGAGCGCCAGCTCCCCAAGATCCACGCTGCTGGCATCGACCTGTCCTTCGACTTCTCGGACGACTCCCCCTGGGAGTACTACGAGGAGATCGCCCCCAACGTGACCTACGCCTTCTTCTCGGCCTCCGGCCTCACGCACGAGGAGATGAACGAGCGCCTGGTCAAGATCCACGAGCTCGGCCCCAAGTGGGTCAGCGCCACCCGCGGCATCGAGGGTTGCTTCGCCTATGACGGCACGCGCTTCTACCGTCAGGAGTCCGTCCCCGTGACCGAGATGAAGGACGCCATGGGCGCCGGCGACTCGTTCCTCACCGCCTTCCTCGTGAAGTCCATCGACTGCAGGAAGAAGGGCATGACCGACGAGGACGCCTACACCGCCGGCCTCGAGTTCGCAGCCCACTTCGCGTCCGAGGTCTGCTGCGCCGTCGACGGCTCCTGGGGCCACGGGTACCAGTACTAAACACTTGAGGTACGTACACTTGCATGCGTTCAACGCTTCGCGGATGTCGCGCATCACAAGTGTACGTGCCCATGGGTTCGAGCCAGTCCGTGGTCCCAGGAGCCGCGGAACAGCAGGCTCGGACTGTTACCAAGAGGGGAGAGGCAATGGCAATCGACAAGAGGGTCTGCGCGGTGGGCTTCTGCTGCGCCGACGTCTACCAGGACCTGGGTAAGTTCTACCCCACGGGCAACGGCATCGACTGGGGCGTCCACCTGGCACGCATGGGCGTGCAGGTCTCTGCCGTCTCGGTCGTGGGCACCGACCAGTACGGGGCCGACATGCACACCGCCCTCTCGGCCGAGGGCATCGACGTGTCGCACCTGCGTACCGAGGAGGGCGACACCTGCGTCATGCTCATGGCGCTCAAGGACGGCGTCGACCGCGTGCACCTCGAGGAGATCGAGGGCGTCATGGCCGACTACGCCCTCACCGAGGAGGAGTTCGAGTTCGTCAAGGGGCATGACATGCTCCACACCGACCTCTTCGGCAACGTCCTCGAGCACCTCAAGGCATGGCACGAGGCCGGCGTCGAGGTCGTCATGGACTTCTCGGTGTTCTCGCGCGACCCCGAGTACCACTGCGAGGACTACTTCCCCTACGTGGACTACGTCTTCATGAGCTATGACGGTCCCATCGAGCCCACCAAGGAGTGGATCAAGCACGTGCACTCCTTTGGCCCCAAGATCGTCACCGCCACGCGTGGCGAGGACGGCTCCGTGAGCTATGACGGCGAGCGCTTCTACGAGTGCGGTATCGTCCCCTGCGAGGTCGTCAACACGGTCGGCGCGGGCGACTCCTACATCGCCGGATTCACCTACGGCATCCTGGCGGGCGAGGACATTCCCAGCTGCCAGCGCCGTGGCGCCGAGCTCTCAAGCAAGGTCATCACCAAGTTCGAGCCCTACTAGGAGGTGTGCCATGGTCATTGACTCCTACGTCCATCCCCTCTGCTACAACGCGATCTTCGACGAGGACGAGTTCTCGTTCTACGAGAGGAACTTCGGGATGGGCCTCATGGGTCCCATGGACTACGACGAGATCTTCGCCGAGATGAACTACGGTGGCATTGACAAGGCCTTCCTCATGCCGCTCGACGTGACCACGACCTGTGGCGGATGGTTTGCCACCAACGAGCAGGTCGCCAAGATCGTGGCGGACCACCCCGATCGCTTCGTCAACTTCGCGAGCGTCGACCCGCACCGCGACGATGCCGCCGAGGTCCTCGAGCGCGCGTTCGTGGAGCTTGGTGCCAAGGGGGCGCACTTCCATCCTGCCAAGCAGGGCTTCCACGCCGCGGATGCCTGCATGGACCCCCTCTACGACCTCTGCGAGCAGCTGGACAAGCCCATCTACTTCGATGCCGGCCTGTCCTGGGAACCCAACGCCCCCATGGAGCCAAACCACCCGCTCTCCATCGAGCCGGCCATCATGAGGCACCCCAACATCAAGTTCTGCCTCGCCCACTTCGCGTGGCCGTGGGTGCGCGAGATGGTCGCCCTCATGATCAAGTACCCCAACGCCTACACCGACACCTCGGTGCTCTACCTCGACTCTCCCGAGGAGTCCATCGAGCGCCTGTTCAAGGTCGACATGGGCCCGCTGTGGTTCCAGCGCAGCTTCATGGGTCAGGTCATGCTCGCGTCCAACACCCCGCGCTTCCGCTGCTTCAAGATCAAGCGCGGCATCGAGGCGCTCGGCCTGCCTGACGACGCCCTCGAGGCGGTCCTCGGCGGCAACGCGCTCAGGTTCATTGGGGAGGGTGAGTAGCCATGGTCAAGCTCGACACGCTGTACTACCTTTCGACCAAGGTCTGCGAGTTCATCAAGATCACCGACGACGTCCATGCGGCGGTCGAGGCCTCGGGCGTGACCGACGGCCTGGTCGCGGTCATCACCGCCCACACCACCTGCGGCATCATCGTCAACGAGGGCCTGCCCTGCGTCGAGAAGGACATCGCCACCATGCTGGAGGAGATGGTCCCGCTCAACGCCCCGTATGCGCACGCGCACTTCCTGCCCAGCTACGGCGCCACGGGCAACAACTCGCAGGGACACCTCAAGTCGACCCTCGTGGGCAACAGCTGCATGTTCCCCGTCATTGGCGGCAAGGTCGTCTGCGGTGGTGCCCAGGACATCTACCTCGTCGAGTTCGACGGCCCCCAGAGGCGCAAGGTCTTCGTGGAGGTCATCGGCGAATAGGGAGGGTCATCCATCCGCCTTCCCAAGATGACGGCGCGTGCTGGGCGACTCGGCGCGCGCCGTCTCCGTCTCTCGTGACGATGTCCACAGAGGGGTCGTTCCATGCTAGAGTGGATGGCGGCACATCGAGCGTGAGGAGGGAACATGTCCCGTTTTGGCAGCTTCTGGTGGATTGGCATCGTGGTGGCGCTGGTGGTCGCGCTGCTTCCTGGCTGTGGCGGCTCTGTGGAGACCACCGCCTCGTCGGGTGACGACCAGCAGGCCACCGAGGACGCGGCTGCCACGGATGCCGAGGCTGGCGAGGAGGACCCCTATGCCACCGGCATCCATCACGTCATCATCGACGTCGAGGGCTATGGCCAGATAGAGGTCGAGGTCAACGCCAACGCAGCCCCCATCACGGTGAGCAACTTCTGCCACCTGGTCGAGGACGGCTTCTATGACGGGCTCACCTTCCACCGCATCATCGCCGGCTTCATGATCCAGGGCGGTGACCCCCTGGGGAACGGTACCGGTGGCTCCAGCCAGACCATCACGGGCGAGTTCTCGTCCAATGGCATCATGAACCCCATCCAGCACAAGCGTGGCGTCATCTCGATGGCGCGCAGCCAGGACCCCAACTCGGCCAGCTCGCAGTTCTTCATCATGCACCAGGACGCGGAGTCGCTCGACGGCAACTACGCTGCCTTCGGGCGTGTGACGAGCGGCATGGAGGTGGTGGACGCCATCGCAGAGAACACCCCGGTAGAGGATGAGAACGGCACCGTCGCGCCTGAGAACCAGCCGCGCATCACGTCAATCACCTTGGTCGACTAGCACGGGGGCGCTTCCCCTCGCACACCCGCCTAACCCTTGCGCCTGCCACGCCGGGGAGAGTTGCTGTAGCGCTCCGAACAGGCAGCCGTGACCGCCCGGAGGGCATCCTGGTAGCCAATCCCCGCGCTCTTGGCAAGCTGGGCGACGTTGTCGTGCTCGGGATAGGAGCGCCTCGTTCCGTTGGGCAGGACGACCTCCTTTGCCTGGGCGTCACCGTGGATCGTATGGACGGTGATCTGCCTGCGCTCGAGCACCGTTCGGCTCATGGGGCTGCGACGGATGCCAATGGTGGTGGTGTTCTCGAAGATGGCTAGTTCGAGCTTGGGGATCAGGTCCTCGGTGCAGAGAACCTGGAGTTGCCATGCGGGACGACCCTTCTTGGTGATGAGGGGCAGGCAATGCGCCTCACGGGCACCAAGCTCCATGAGGAGGTCGATGGCATAGCCGAGCGCCTCGCCCGTGGAGTCGTCGATGTCACACTCGAGCTTCCAGATGGTCTCGCCGCCATCGCGCTGCCAGCTTGGCTGCGCAAGTGGGGAGGGGCTTTCCGACTTGCCCCTCATGCTCGAGACATCCTCGATGAGCAGCGCACGGACGATGCCCGGGCAGGCGTAGTCGCGCTTGCCGGCACCGATGCCACACGCCTTGACCGCGTAGTGCCTGGGGGCGACGGAGTCGGTGCGGGCGGCGGCGACGAGGGCCGCCCCCGTGGGGGTGACGAGCTCGCCGCGGACGCCCGTGTGACACAGGTTGATGGAGTGCGCCTGGCAGATGGCCATGACGGCAGGCACCGGAATGGGCATCATGCCGTGCGCACAACGGATGGTGCCCATACCCTCCCCAAGCTCTTCGACGATGACGCGCTCGACGTCAAGGTTGTCGAGGCAGAAGGCGGCGGCAACGACGTCGACGACCGAGTCGATGGCACCGACCTCGTGGAAGTGGACCTTGTCGGGTGTGGTGCCGTGGGCCTTTGCCTCCGCCTCGGCGATGATGCGGAAGGTGTTCTCGGCGAGGTCACGCGCACGCCTCGAGAGGTCTGCGGTCTCGAGGAACGCGAGCACGTCGGCGAGCGTGCGGTGTTCGTGATGGTGGTGATGGTGTTCGTGATCATGGTCGTGGTGCTCGTGATCGTGCTCGTGGTCATGCTCATGCTCGTGGTGGTGCGCGAGGGCGTCGGAGGGGCTTTCGGGATGCAGCCAGGCCATGTCGTGGTCGTGGGTCTGGTGCTCCTCGTCGAGGATGACGTCGAAGTCGCAGGCGTCGATGCCGTTCTTGCTGACGCGGCTGATTCTCACGTCAAAGGTGCCGAGCCCTGCGCGCTCGAGGCTCGAGAGGACCGCACGCAGACCAAGCTCGTTGGCACCAAGGTCCAGAAGCGAGGCGACGAGCATGTCCCCCGCGATGCCGGACGAGCAGTCGAGAAGAAGCGTGGCAGTCATGGTTACTCTCCCTCGGAGTCGTTCGTGTGGCTGGGACGGCCCACGTGGTTGATGAGATGCGCCTGATAGCCGGCGCCAAAGCCATTGTCGATGTTGACCACGGAGACCCCCGACGCGCAGGAGTTCAGCATGGCGAGGAGTGCCGCGAGCCCGCCGTAGCTTGCCCCATAGCCCACGCTCGTGGGAACGGCGATGACCGGGGCGGAGGTGAGCCCGCCCACGACGCTCGCGAGAGCCCCCTCCATGCCCGCAATGGCAATGACGACGCTCGCGCGCGCCACGTCGTCGGCGCGAGCGAGGAGCCGGTGGATTCCCGCGACGCCCACGTCCATGACGAGCTGCACGTCGTTGCCGAGGAACTGCGCCGTGAGGGCTGCCTCCTCTGCGACGGGGAGGTCGCTCGTGCCGGCCGCCACGACGAGGATGGTGCCGATGCCGGTTGGCGCGGGCATGCCCCCGACGATGCAGAGCTGGGAGGCGGGATGGTAGGCGGGCGCCTCGAGGCCGTCCGCAGCGCGCAGACGGGTGAGCTCGTCGTTCTTCTCGGGGGAGATGCGCGTGACCAACACGTGGCCTTGTCCCGAGGACTCGAGGGCTCGAACGATCTCGTCTATCTGGCGCGCGTCCTTGCCTGCGCCATACACGACCTCCCCAACGCCCTGGCGTACGCCGCGAGCGGTGTCGACCTGGGCAAAGCCGAGGTCGCGGATGGGGGAGAGCGAGATTGACGCGAGTGCGTCATCGGGCGGGACGTCACCACGGGCGACACCCTCGAGGAGCCCTCTCATCTCTTCTCTGTCCATGACCCTCCCCTAAGCTCAACCACAGCATACCCTAGTGCCTGTGAAGATGCTAAGTATGCATACGACTGCATAGCCTATAGGCTATATATGGTGAAACATGCCACAATAACCAACAAATCTATAAGAATACGCATTTTTGTGCTATTATTAACAGCCTATGGGAATAAGGGGGTGGAAGCATTGTTCGAGGTCGGAGAGTTCATCGTTCACCCGGGGCAGGGCGTCTGCGAGGTTGCCGAGATAGTGGAGGCACCCAGCCCCACCTACAAGCTCATGCCTGTCGGGCAGCGCCACCCCATGCTCATCAGCTTTCCGGTCTCGGGAGAGGCGCGCCTGCGTCGTGTCCTGCCCGCAGCAGAGGCGAGGGCCCTCATAGACGAGTACGCCGACATGCCCGTGGACGACTACACCGACAGGAGCGTCGCCCTCGAGGAGGAGCACTTCAAGAAGGTCATCAAGAACGG
>CAMPCT010000060.1 GCA_946647055.1 uncultured Atopobium sp.
TCATCCTGTCCGACGAGATCTACGACCGTCTGGTCATGGACGGCGAGGAGCACGTCTCCATCGCGAGCCTGGCGCCCGACCTCTTCTGCATCACGTTCAATGGCCTCTCAAAGAGCCACATGATTGCCGGCTGGCGCATCGGCTGGATCTCGATCAGCGGCAACAAGCGCCTGGGCAGGGGTCTCATGGAGGGCATCAACATGATGTCCAACATGCGTCTGTGCTCCAACGTGCCGGCGCAGTCCATCGTGCAGACCGCCCTGGGCGGCTACCAGAGCGTCAAGAACTACGTGGTCCCCACGGGTCGCGTGTGCAAGCAGCGCGACTTCGTCTACGAGCGCCTCTGCCAGATGGACGGCGTCTCGGCGGTAAAGCCCAAGGCCGCGTTCTACATCTTCCCCAAGCTGGACCCCAAGAAGTTCAACATCACGGATGACGAGCAGTTCCAGCTCGACCTGCTGCAGGACCAGCACGTGCTCATCGTGCCGGGCAAGGGCTTCAACTGGGAGACGCCGGGATACTTCCGCATCGTGTACCTGCCGCGTCGCGCGGTGCTTGGCGAGGCACTCGACAAGCTCGAGGCGTTCCTCAAGTACTACCGCCAGTAGCATCTCAAAGGCAAGATGTGCAAGGCCAAGGCCTACGCCCAAATCCACATGTGGGGCGGCATGATCAACGTCGTGCCTACGACTTGCGCGGCGAGCTGGGCGACATGTGGCGCGACGGCAGGTTTCTGATGGGGGAGGGGTCATGGGTGCGGTGCTGGACGCCATTATCAAGCGCAGGAGCGTCAGGAAGTATACGGGAGAGGACCTGACGGCGGGGCAGCTTGAGACGATTCTGCAGGCGGGGCTCCTTGCGCCGACGAGCCAGGACAGGAGACCATGTCGGTTTGTTGTCGTGAGGGACCGCGACCTCTTGAGGAGGCTGTCTCGAGCAAAGAGTGCCGGGGCGGGCATGCTTGCCGACGCCGCTGCGGGCATCGTGGTGCAGGTTGACGGGAACGCCATCGACACCTGGGTCGAGGACAGCTCAATCGCGCTGGCCTTCATGCACTTGGCAGCGGCGGACTTGGGTCTTGGCAGCTGCTGGGTTCAGATGCACCTGCGAAATGCTTCCGACGGGACGGATGCCGAGGAGGTCGTGCGTCGCGTGCTCGGTTTGGGGGACGAGCAGCGCATCGTTGGCATCCTCTCGCTCGGCGTGCCGGCGCAGGAGCAGCTCCCCAGATCGACCGCAGACGCCGACTTTGGCAAGGTGACCTGGCTCTAGTTTGGCGCAGCTCCCGGTTGCGCGGACAAGGTGCCCGCTAGACCCCACGTACGATCATGGCAGTGTGGAGCGGGACGCCGAAGACGTCGACGTAGAGCTGGCACTTGCACAGGAAGAGGAAGAAGGCGTTCTGGCCGCGTCCCGAGAGCGTCTCGTAGTTTGCCAGGCCCTTCGAGATGATGAGGTCAGACCCCTGCAATGCCGCGAGCGTCTGCTCGTTTACGCGATTTGGGCAGGTGCCGGCGATATCGCTTCCGTTACCCATGACACGTGAGACGCTTGCGAGGCCGACCTGACGCGCGTCCTCCATGGTGGCGTCGTTGGATGTGGGGGCACCGCGAACGATGGCGGTCACCTGAGCCCGGGGGTTCTCGCGAGCGATTTGTGCGATGAGCAGCTTGTCCAGCACGATCTCGCCACAGTTGTCCATGAGGTAGGTTATCGTCCTGGCCTGCCGGATACAGCCCTCGAGGTCAAGCAGGGCGCCCTCGTCGAGCTTCATATCACCGGCACCCTCGACGAGGTGCAGGAGCTTGTCCTCGTCCACATCGCCCGTGGGGCCGAAGTCGATGAAGTTGCCTGCGAGCGCGCAACGGATGGCAAGCCCGAGGGGGTCGTCGCTTGCCTCGATGCCGCGCGCGATCCTGTCCTCAAGGCCAAGAACGAGCTGGTTGAAATGGCGCTTCACGTCCGTGTAGTCGCGCTCGATGCCAAACATGTCCCGCAGGATGCCGCCCAGCTCATGGTTTATCTCGGGGGCGGTCATGTCTGTGGAGCCCTCGGCCACGGTGCGCAGAATGCGCCGCAGGTAATCGGCGCGCTTCTCCCATGGAGCCTCTGCGGGACAGGCGTCGAGGAACTTGTCCAACAGACATCTCATGCAGTGCGGGCTGAGCGAGGGGCTGGTGATCTCATCCAGGGGCATGGCTATTCCTCGAGGTCCCGGTCACGGTTGTAGAACTCGTTGACCTTCGTCTGGTAGTACTCGCTCTTCTTGCGTTCGACCCAGCGGTCGCGCTGCTCGCAGATGGCGACCATCTCGTCGGCCACCTCCTCCATGCTGCGGGGCTTGGCGCCGTACAGATAGCCCGTCATGCGCCTGATGGCGTTCTCGCTGCCAAGGCCAGCTGCCAACGCCTGGCCAAACTCGGCGGGGAATCCGCAGGCGACGACCGCCGCGAGCAGCCCGTCGTATGCCTCGTCGAAAGACGCTCTTCCCATCCCCCTGCCCCCAGTCCTAGTCCATGGCAACGAGCTGCTGGTACAGGCCAAGCCCCACCGTCAGCACGCGCTCGTCAAAGTCGAAGGTATCCGCGTGCAAGGGGATTCCCGTCCCCGTGCCCAACAGCAGGAACACGCTGGGAAGCAACTGCTGGTAGAAGGCGAAGTCCTCCGAAATGAGCAGGGGCTCGTCGAGCAATCCAATCTCCGGCATCCGCCTGAGCACCCTCGACAGCAAATCGTCGTCGTTTACCACGGGCGGATAGCCCGGCGAGTAGGAGGTCGTCGAGGTACACCCAAGCTCCTGCGCGCATGCCTCGGCAAGCTCGAGGATCTCACTGCGGGCACGCTCTCCCATGGCCATCGAGAAAGTCCTGAGGCTCCCCTCGAGCTTGGCTTCAGCGGCAATCTGGTTGCGCACCTGGCCGCCCGTGACATGCCCAAACTTGAGGAGGAACGGCTCCTGCTCCGCCTGCTCGCTGGCATAGTCATATACCCGGCAGAGGAAGCGGCACGCCGCCTCGAGCGCATCGTTTCCCTCCGAGGCGCGGCCAATGTGCGAGGCCCTGCCGTGGAAGGTAACGTCGGTCTCATTCGAGCCGGCGAGGAACGCCCCCCTTCGGGTCGCGACGGAACCCTTGGGCAGGCTCGGCCACAGATGGAAGCCAAAGATCCTGTCGGCGCGATAGCGATCGAAGACGCCGCTCTCGCAGACGATGCGCGCCCCGCCCGACGTCTCCTCTGCCGGCTGGAACACGAGCAGCACGTTGCGGGGAAGGCTCGGCCTCGTCGTGTCGAGCCATCGCGCGAGGCCAAGGACCATTGCCATGTGTCCGTCGTGGCCACAGGCATGCATGCGGCCTGCGTGGGTCGAGGCATATGCGGCGCCCGTGCGCTCGGTCACGGGCAGCGCGTCCATGTCTGCCCTGATGGCGCAGGTCCGCTCCCTGCCATAGTCAAAGAACGCGCAGACGGTCGACTCGCAGGGGGAGAAGACCTCTACGGAGCTAGAGAGCCCTGCAAGGACAGTGCGCACATAGGCTATCGTCTTGGGAAGGTCGTATCCCGTCTCGGGTATGCGGTGCAGGTCGCGACGATACTTCCTCAGCAGCTCTTCCATGGGCCCGTCGTGCTCCATTGCTCCTCCTCCTGTGTCTCCAGGCATTCTAGCTGTGTCTGCGACGGGGCATGACGGCTTTGAATCCATCTGGTTACAAACATCATTTTCTCTTTGTACCAATTTGTATACTCCACAAAGCGATAGAGGCGCGGACACGAAGAGTCCCGGGCGAGCCGGCAGGCAGAGACCCCGGGAGGAGGCCAAATCCGCCGAACCTCGCATGCCGGGCGCGGCGTACGAGGTGGGTCTGCGGGAAACACCCGCAGAACTGTCTGCAAGAGGAGCTTGCAGGTGCGCTATCCCCCGACATCTCGGTCGTGGAGCAGCCACCTGCCCAGCCGGGAGCCGGGAGGAACCGTGGCCATCAGGAGGCCCTTCATAGCGCGAGAGCGTCTCGAGGAGATTGCCTCCGAGCATCCCACCCCCTTCTACCTCTATGACGAGGCCGGCATCCGCCGCAGCGCAGAGCTGCTGCGCCAGGCGTTCTCGTGGAACCCGGGCTTCAGGGAGTACTTTGCCGTCAAGGCAACGCCCAACCCGGCAATCATCGACATCCTGCGCGAATACGGCTTTGGGGTCGACTGCTCGAGCGAATGCGAGCTGCTCCTCGCGGAGGCCATGGGCTTCTCTGGCGACGACGTGATGTTCACCTCGAACGACACGCCCGCGGGCGAGTTCGCTCACGCCGCGCGCATGGGCGCCACCATCACGCTTGACGACGCCGCCCATGTCGATGCGCTCGTGGCAGAGCTGGGCGAGCTGCCCAGAAGCGTTGCCCTGCGCCTCAACCCTGGTGGCGAGCTCGCGTTTTCCAACGTCGTCTTTGGCTCGCCCGAGGAGTCGAAGTTTGGCATCGACGAGGAGCAGCTGGTGGCTACCGTGACTCGCCTGCAGGGGCTTGGGGTCGAGAGCTTTGGCCTCCACGCGCTGCTCGCGTCGAACACCGTCACCAACGACTACTACCCCGGCCTTGCCCGCCTGCTCTTCCAGCTGGCGCGTCGTCTGAACGACGAGCTTGGCGCGCGGGTCGCGTTCGTCAACCTTTCGGGCGGGGTGGGCATCGACTATCGGCCGGAGGAGAGGCCAAACGACATCCTGGCCATTGGCGAAGGGGTTCGCCAGGCCTATGAGGAGGTCCTCGTCCCGGCGGGTATGGATGACGTTGCCATCTGCACCGAGCTGGGACGCTTCCTCACCGGCCCAAACGGCGTCCTCGTCACGCGCGTCATCAACGAGAAGCACACCCACCGAAACTTCCTGGGCGTCGATGCCTGCGCGTCCAACCTGCTGCGCCCCATGATGTACGGTGCCTACCACCAGATCACGGTCGTCGGGTGTGAGGACGACCCCAACGAGCAGATCTGGGATGTCACGGGCATGCTCTGCGAGAACGGCGACAAGTTTGCCGTCAACCGTCCGCTTCCGCATGTCGAGGTTGGCGACCTGCTCTGCATCCACGATGCCGGAGCGCATGGGCACTCGATGGGCTTCACCTACAACGGCAGGCTCCGCTCGGCGGAGCTGCTGCTTGAAGGCAACGGCGCATGCCGGCTCATCAGGCGCGCGGAGACCCCGTCAGACTACTTTGCCACGCTCGACTGCCTGCCCGTGGGGGAGAAGTTGAAGTCCGCGCGTCCCTAAGGGGCGCAATGTCGAACGCGGCGCCGCGGCGCTGGCTGGCATATGGCTTGCGGCCGGGAGACCGGCTCGCCTTGTGGCGCCATGGCGCCCACTTCCTCTCTCATACCTACATGGGCCGGCAGGCCCGAAAGGAGCACCACCATGGACATGAGCAACCTCACCGGATCGATCGTCGCCCTCGTCACCCCGTTCAACGAGGACGGTGGCGTCGACTTTGCAGCACTCGAGCGTCTCGTCGACTTCCACCTCGAGAACGGCACCGACGCCATCTTGGTGCTGGGCACCACGGGCGAGTCCTCCACCATGACCGACGCCGAGGACTACGCGGTGGCAGAGGCCGTGGTTCGCCAGGTGGCGGGCCGCATCCCCGTCATTGGCGGTGCCGGCTCCAACTGCACCGAGGAGAGCCTCAACAAGGCGCTTGGCCTTCAGCAGCGCGGAATCGACGGACTTCTGCTCATCACGCCCTACTACAACAAGTCCAACGAGGAGGGGATCTACCGCCACTTCACCACGGTCATGGACCGCGTCGATGTGCCCTGCATCCTCTACAACATCCCTGGCCGCACGGGCTGCTCCATCTCGGAGCGCAACCTCGAGCGCCTGTGCGCCCACCAGAACGCCTGGGGCATCAAGGAGGCATCTGGCAGCATCTCCTACGCCACCATGGCCGCGCAGTACCTCTCGTCGGACTTCCGCATGTTCTCGGGCAACGACGACATGGTCGTTCCCATCCTGTCGCTGGGCGGCTCGGGAGTGATCTCGGTCTGGGCGGATGTCGCGCCGCGTACGGTCCATGACATGTGTGCCGCCTGGGAGGCGGGGGACACGGCGGGGGCCCTGAGGGTCCAGCTCGAGAACCTCGAGCTCATCCACGCGCTCTTCTGCGAGGTCAACCCCATTCCCGTCAAGGCCGCCTGCGCGCGCATGGGGCTCATTGGCGAGAACTACCGCCAGCCGCTCTGGCCTATGGCCGACGCCAACCGCGAGCGCCTCTATGCTGCCATGAGGGGAGTTGGGATCATTGACTAGCGTCATCTTGGTGGGGACCGGCCGCATGGGGGCGCTCGTCGCCCAGACGCTCGAGCAGGCGGGAGACTTCGAGGTCGTGGCCTCGTTCGATGCCGACAATGTGGGCGAGCTCTCGCAGGCTCCGACAGCTGACCTCGTCATTGACTTCTCCGCGCCAGGGGCATTGGAGCATGTCGTGTCCTACCTGCAGCGCACGGGAGCCGCCTTGGTCTCGGGCACCACGGGCCTCTCCGATGCCCATCACGAGGCGCTTACCGTGGCGGCCGCGCACTCAGCCATCGTCTGGAGCCCCAACTTCTCGTTGGGCGTGGCGGTGCTCAGGAGGCTTGCGGCGCAGGCCGCGTCTGCGCTTGGCGGATTTGACATCGAGATTGTGGAGACGCACCACAACAAGAAGGCAGACGCCCCCTCTGGGACGGCAAAGGCCCTCCTTGCGGCCGTCGACCCCGAGGGAACGTGCACGCCCGTCTTTGGGAGGGAGGGCGCCGTTGGCGCGCGCACCGCTCGCGAGATAGGCGTCCACGCCGTCCGCGGCGGCACCGTTGCCGGAACCCACGAGGTGCACCTCTTTGGCCCCGACGAGGAGGTCTGCCTCACGCACCGTGCTACGAGCAGGCAGATCTTCGCGAGTGGCGCCGTCGCCGCGGCGCAGCGCCTCCTGGGCCGCCCGAACGGGCTCTACACCTTCGATGACCTCATGTTTGGGGAGTGACATGGACGCACAGGAGATTATCGACCACATTGCGAGCGCCGAGAGGCGCACCCCCGTACGCGTCTTCGTGAGGGAGCGCCAGGGAGCGGAGGTCGACTACGGCAGTGCCCGCGTCTTTGGTATGGGCGACAAGGTCGTCTTTGGCGACTGGGGGGAGTTGGGACCCCTGCTCGAGGCGCAGGCTCAGGACATCGAGGACCTCGAGGTCGAGTGCGACCGCAGGAACTCGGGCGTGCCCCTGCTCGACATCCGTGGCGCCAATGCCCGCATCGAGCCGGGGGCCATCATCCGCGAGCAGGTCGAGATTGGCGACAATGCCGTGATCATGATGGGCGCAATCATCAACATCGGCGCCGTGGTGGGGGCGGGTACCATGATTGACATGGGGGCCGTCCTGGGAGGGCGTGCCCTGGTTGGCGCGCGCTGCCATGTGGGCGCTGGCGCCGTCCTTGCTGGCGTCATCGAGCCTGCGAGCGCAACTCCCGTGGTGGTGGAGGACGATGTCATGATCGGCGCCAACGCCGTGGTGCTCGAGGGGTGCCGCATCGGTGCCGGGTCGGTCGTTGCCGCGGGTGCCATCGTGACGCAGGACGTGCCTGCCGGCGTCGTCGTGGCGGGATGCCCTGCCCGCGTCATCAAGGAGAAGGACGAGCGCACCGCTGGCAAGACGGCCATTGTCGATGCGCTGCGCAACCTCTAGGGCTCGATCTCATCGGGCATTCCGCAACTGGGCGGGCGTATCGTACGGGAATGCGCTCGCCCCGTCCGCGTGCGCCTGCCCATCTTGCTCCTCCCTTGCCGGATCAATGTCGGTGCATGAGGCGCGCGGTTCGGGACGCGAAAGGCGTGACAAATGGCATCTCCTCCTGTCAGGTTGCCGGGAAAAGGGGCACAATGCTCATGTTGACCAATGTCCCAGCAAAGGGAAGGGGAAGGCACGATGAGGAAGAGCACGTTTGCAAAGGCGTGTGCGACGATGGCGGCCATGGCGTTTGCCGTGGCGCTTGCGGCATGTGGGGCCTCGAGCCTTGGCATGGAGGCGCTGGAGGAGGTCTCGGGCGTGCGCGTGACGGCCGAGAACGCCGGGTCCGACCATGTGGTCGAGAGCCAGGGTGCCATCGTGGTCGAGGATGGGGATGCCATCATCATCAGTCCCTGCATGGACCGCGGCGGCTTCCATCTGACCCTCACCAAGAACGATGACGGGACGGTCGTCTTCGACGATGACGTCGACGGCAGGGTCCTGTTCCAGATCGACGCCATTCCTGGCACCTATGACGTCGTGGTGAGCGGCAACGGTGCGACCGGATGGATGACCGTCTTCGCAACCAGCGCCGACGAGCTCGAAGCGCAGAACGACTCCCTGGTCGAGGCGCTCGAGGGTGCGGGCGTCGACCCGAGCATCCTGTCCGGCGACTAAGGCCCCCAAACCGCTCGGACCGAGCGGGCAAGGCTGCAGGGAATCATCGATCGAGCCCGGCAGATCGTCTCACGTATGGGGCGGTCTGCCGGGTCGCGTTCTATACGGGGGCGTCAGGCCCCGACTCGCGCCACCGGCGCTTGTAGACCCACTTGTCAACGAGGACGGGCTCGCCACGGCCCCAGTCCTCCCAGCAGTGCGGGTAGAGCAGGACGTAGCCCGCCTTCTCGAGCGTCCGCTCGGATGCCCCGTTGCCAATCATCACATGGGCGGTGATGGTGCGCATCCCCGCCTCGTCAAGCAGCCATTCCCTGAGCATGCCCGCGACCTCGGTGGCGATGCCCTTGCCCCACCAGTCGGGAAGCAGCCTGCACCCGATGGAGGCCTTTGGCTTGCGCGGCTCGTAGGCGTAGATCTCGGCGATGCCGACCATCTGGTCGGGTTTCTCGCGCAGGCAGACGGCGAGCAGGATCGACTCGTGCGTGTCGAAGCACTCCTCGCGCATGCGGGCGATGGCAAGATGCTTGTCCTCGTAGCGCTGCTCGTAGAGGAACGTGGGCTCAAAGAGGTAGATCGCCTCGCTGACGGCAAGCTCGTCCAGCGCCTCCGCGTCGGTGTCGACCATCTCGCGCAGGAGCAGGCGTTCGCTCTCGATTCGGGGCATCTCGTCAAACAGCGCCATGTCAGCCTCTATGCCCTCACGCTCTCGACGGCCACGGGGAAGGAGAACGCCCGGTCGGGGTAGGGCTCGTCGGCCAGCGTGAAGTGCCACCACTCGCACTCGTAGGGGACGAAGCCTCCGCGCACCATGGTCTGCTGCAGCAGCATGCGCGCCCGGTACTGCTCGTCGGTGACGCCCGTGAACGAGGGGTGCGAGCGCTCGTCGAAGAGGTCGAAGGGGCTGCCCATGTCGACCTCGCGACCGGTCGCCATGTCGAGCAGCGTGAGGTCGACGGTGCTGCCGCGGCTGTGGCTCGAGCGGGCGGCGATGTAGCCCAGCTTGAAGGTGTCGGTCTTGTCGATGTTGGGGTAGAAGTAAGGCTTCATGCGCTGGTCGGCGTCCTCGATGCCCCAGAGCACGAAGTGCTTGACCGCCGTGGTGGGGCGGTAGGCATCAAAGACCTTGAGCCGATAGCCCTGCACGAACAGCTCCGCCGCCACGCCCTTGAGCGCGCGGGCGCACTCGCGGGTGCACAGGGCGACCGGGTCCTCGTAGCCGTCGATGCGGTCACCTATGAAGTTGTAGGTGGAGTGGTAGCGGATCTCCTGGACGATGCTGGGCACGAAGTCGGCCAGAAGGACGAAGCCGGATGCGTCCATCTCGGGTTCGGGCTTGCGCATTGGTGTCTCCGTTCCTCTTATGTCTTCGCGTGCCGGCTACGTGACGATCGTGATGCGTCCCTGTCCCAATGGGTCCGCGTACTCCGCGGGGACCTCTCGTCGAGCAGGTCGTGGCCGTGCGTGTCGTTGGTGTGCACGATGGCGAGCCTGGAGGCCTTCTTCGCGCAACCCGTGAGGCCGCCTGCCATGGCAAGCGCAGCGCCTGCGGTGGCTCCCGCCTTGAGCAGGGACCGCCTGGTCATCGACCGGCCAGGTGTGCGTCCCAATCGCGGCGTCTTCGTTGGGAGGTCGCCTGACGGGGCGACGGGAACGTTGCGAGTCTCGTTCGTGGGCATCACGACAAGTCCCTCCTCACAACGGGTCGCCGCCCTGCTCGTGTCCTTCGCACAGGGCGGGGGCAAGCTTCTTGGGAACAGGGTGGGCTAGCGCTCTATCGTCAGGACGTCGGAGAGTCCCGTCATCTCGAGGATCTCC
>CAMPCT010000061.1 GCA_946647055.1 uncultured Atopobium sp.
CTCTTTCTGTCGGACATATCCCGTTGCGATATTTGCCACCTTAATGAACGCGATGATGGCAATCCATGTGTAGAGCCATATTGGAGCATCTACTACAGGAATCAGCTTTATCAGGCAAACCACAACAAAGACGATATCTGCAATCGTGTCCAGCCTCGAGCCAAACTCGCTGGCAGTGCCAGTCTTCCTCGCCACGGCTCCATCGATCATGTCGGAAGCTCCGGCCGCTATGTAGAGCATGGAGAATGCCGGGGAGAATGCCGGGCAGAACAGCAGGAATGCGCTCATCACTATTCTGATTCCAGTAATGACGTTTGCCATGTTATACCGGTGTTCCCACTTCGATCAGATGCCTGTTCTCCTATCGCTCAATCCTCTGGGAAGAGCAGCTGTGCCAAATGCGATGCATCCGCACCGCCGATCTGCAGCCCTTCGTAACAGTAGTGGCAGTAGCAAACCGTCTTGTCGTGGCCAAACTGACGGCAATACTCCCGCATGATCACCATCTGCTCTTCAGGTGAATGCGGGATGAACTTCCCGGCGGCTCCCTCCACATAATGCTTTGGTGCCAACTTTGGGTTTCTCGGAGGCTGCGCGCGGTACAGGGAGGCTCCGCAAAAACTCGTCTGCCCTCTGCTCTCGGCGATCTCCATCACCTCGATACCCATTTTCCCAAGCAGGCGCCGCACGGCATCCTGCTCGTCCTTTCGATCTCTTGAACGCCAGCAGTCCTGGACGTATGCCTTGAGACCATGGTAATCAGGAAAAGAAAACGCAGGGTCAGAATCGATGAGCTCCCACAGCGAACGGACCCGAACGCCGGGGTGCATTTCTTCGATGATGTTGTTGCAGTTATGACAGAGCGAATAGACACGATCCCCTTCGGAAAACGGTCCGGAATCAGGAAGACTGCTCCAGCATTCCCTGAAGCTCCCTTCCGGCATTTTCTCTTCAAACTCTCTGAGCTTGTACTTGGGGACACAGCACCGCACGACCGTGAAGCCGAATCGGTCCCGGACGTAATCCTGAATCCGGCGACTTAATTCCGGGAACTGTGACGTGAAAACACAGCTTGCAATGTAGTACTCAGCCATAGTCGCTCATCACTCCTTACTTGCAAGCATAAAGGTACCATTCCGCATCCGGTTGGCAGCCGGCCCTTTTTGTTGGATGATCTCCCATATTTGCCATCAGCCCGGCGATCATATCTCCCCGTCGAGTTCCAATCTCCCTCCCCAAGGCGAAGGCGTCCGTCTGGGGACGCAAAAACCGGCGGCAGAGGGGCTCTAACGCCCGTGACCCGAGGGTCAAGCGGGTTTGTGTCCGCTCGTGTCACAACCAGCTCCCGTGCCCTAGACTGTGAGCAAGCAGAGACCTTGGAGACAACGGGCGGCCTGGCACATGGACATCACGCAGAGCTTCTACGACAACATGGCGAGCCAATACGACAAGCTGTTCCTCGACTGGGAGGCCACGACCCATGAGCAGGCCGAGATCCTGGAGAGGATCATTTCCGAGCATGGCCTCGATAGGGATGCAAGGGTGCTCGATTGCGCATGCGGCATAGGCACCCAGGCGATTGGCCTCGCTGCTCTTGGCTACGACGTCACCGCCTCCGACATAAGCGACGGGGAACTGGCAGAGGCAAGGGTGCGGGCCGAGAAGAACAATGTGCGCATCCGCTTCGAGCATGTGGACTTCCGTACCTTGTCGGACGTATTCGACGGTGACTTCGACGTCGTCATGGCGATGGACAACGCGCTGCCGCACATGCTCACGAGCGAAGATCTCGCGTCGGCGATAGGGAGCATCGTCCGTCAGGTGAGGCCAGGCGGCATCTTCATCGCCAGCATCCGGGACTATGACGAGCTTCTCGAGAAGAAGCCCCCATATTCCCCGCCATACATCCACAAGACGGCAGAAGGGCAGCGCGTCTCCTTCCAGACATGGGAGTGGAAGGGCGAGAACTATCACCTCGTCCAGTACATCATCGACGACGAGGAGATGTTGCAGATTAGCAAGTTCGAGTGCGAGTACTACGCCGTACGCAAGCGGGAGCTTACCGACCTGTTACTCGCCAACGGCTTCAGCGGAGTTTCTTGGAAGACGCCCGAAGAGTCCGCGTTCTACCAACCTATCGTGGTGGCGAGAAGGTAAGCGGCGAGGCAGCCGCCATGTCGAAGCTTGCACTGGCTCATGTTTTTGCCCCGTGTGAACACGGGCTGTGGCATGAGGCGTCGGCAAGTTGTCTCACAGGTCGACTGCTGGACAGAAGTGCGGTTTATGTCCCGATTAATCAGCAATTCCCGTCTCTTGCGGAGTCGTCTTTCACAAAAGCCCAGTTGGGTGCCACACGCTGTCTCCAGAGAAGCGCCAGGTAGCAGAGTTATCGGGACATAAACCGCACTTCTGTCCTGATGCCGGGATGATTGCCTGTCTGAAAGAGCAACATGGGGTACTTTTGCACAAGTTCACGTTTGCGACTCAGTGCAAACTAAGATGACCGGACACATGGCGCGGGCCCAGGGTTTTTGAGTCCCAATCGCATCTCCTTATCGACAAGCCCTTCGCACAAGCAGACGACGTGTGCGAAGGGCTTCAATTACACCCCTATTTACCTGCGAGTTTATTGATGCCGTGCACAAGCGGCCCGGTTGTGCGAAAAACGCAGTTTGCACTGGCCCACGCGAGCGAACCAGTGCAAAACCTACGGCACGCCACTAGTTATCGAACTTGGGCGCAAAGCCGTCGTCGCGCGTGAAGATGGTCATGAACTCCTCGCCGGTGATGGTCTCCTTGCGCTGCAGGTAGCGAGCGAGCTCGTGGAGCTTGAACTTGTTGCGCGTAAGGGTCTGCGTGGCCTGCGCGTGACCTTCCTCCACCAGGCGAATCACCTCGGCGTCCACGCGCTGCGCTGTGCCCTCCGAGCAGGTGAGCGTGGCGCCACCGCCCAGGTAGCGGTTCTGGACGCTGCCCAGCTGGACCATGCCGAACTCGTCGGACATGCCGTACTGGGTGACCATGTTGCGGGCAATCTCGGTAGCCTTCTCGATGTCGTTGGCGGCACCGGTGGTCATCTCGCCAAAGATGAGTTCCTCGGCGGCACGGCCGCCGCACAGCACCGCGATCTTGTCCTTGGCCTCCTTGCGCGTGGTGAGGAAGTGCTCGTCCTCCTCGACCTGCATGGTGTAGCCCAGGGCGCCCGAGGTGCGCGGCACGATGGTGATCTTGGACACGGGGGCAGCGCCCTTCTGGGTGGCGGCGACGATGGCGTGTCCGATCTCGTGGTAGGCCACGACCTGCTTCTCGTGCTCGGAGAGGACCGTCGACTTGCGCTTCTCGCCGGCGATGACGACCTCCACCGACTCCTGCAGGTCCTCCTGGGTCACGCGCCTGCGACCAAAGCGCACCGCGCGAAGGGCCGCCTCGTTGATGATGTTGGCGAGGTCGGCGCCGGAGGCACCGGGCGTGGAGCGGGCGATGATGTCGAGGTCGATCTGGCCCTCCATCTTCACGTCGTTGGCGTGGAGCTGCAGGATCGCCTTGCGGCCGGCGAGGTCGGGGAGCTCCACCGGGATGCGCCGGTCAAAGCGGCCCGGGCGCAGCAGGGCCGGGTCGAGCGTCTCGGGACGGTTGGTGGCCGCCAGCACGACGATGCCCTTCTGGTTGTCGAAGCCGTCCATCTCGGACAGGAGCTGGTTGAGCGTCTGCTCGCGCTCGTCGTTGGAGTTGAGCGTGGCGTCGCGGCGCTTGCCCACCGCGTCAATCTCGTCGATGAAGACGATGCAGGGAGCCTTCTCGTTGGCCTGCTTGAAGAGGTCGCGCACCTTGGCGGCGCCACGACCCACGAACATCTCGACGAACTCGGAGCCGCTGATCGAGAAGAACGGGACGTCGGCCTCGCCCGCGACGGCCTTGGCCAAGAGGGTCTTGCCCGTGCCCGGAGGGCCCACGAGCAGGGCGCCGTGGGGGAGCTTGGCGCCGATCTCCTTGTAGCGGCCGGGGTTCTCGAGGAAGGAGACGATCTCGTTCAGGGACTCCTTGGCCTCGTCCTGGCCGGCGACGTCCTTGAACGTGACGCCGGTCTCCTGGCCCTTGACCTCCTTGGCACCGGAGCGGCCCAGGCCGCCACCCAGCCCAAAGCCGCCGCCAAAGTTCATGGAGGGGCCGTCGTCGCCCATCTGCTTGCGCAGGCGACGGTTGAGGAGGTACCCGCCGCCAATGAAGATGACGAGGGGCAGGATGTAGCTCAGCAGGAAGTAGATCATGAGGGTGGTGCCGGAGGTGTTGCTGATCTTGGCCGAGAAGTCGACGTCCGCCGCCTCGAGACGGCTCACGAGCGTGGTGTCGTTGGGCCAGTTGGTGGTGGAGTAGGCCTGCTCGTCCTCGCCCTCGCCGGTCGTGTAGTAGATGGTGTCCGAGCCGGTGTCGAGCTCGACCTTCTTGACCTCGCCGGCATCGACCTGCGTGAGGAACTCGCTGTAGGAGGCGTCCTTGATCTGCGTCCTGCGGATCTGCGGGCCGACGAACGAGTTGATGATGATGCCGACGGCGATGGCGATGATGGCGTAGACGATCATCGTCTGACGGCGCTTCTGGTTGTTGTCCATAGATGTCCCTTGGTAGTGGGCCGTTGCATGGAATAGTCATACCCCACCGCAGCGGTCGCTACCACGGCTTCACAAAAAACCTTAGTCGAAATGACTTAGATTTGGCTGCCATGGGTGGCAGGTTCCGATGACAGGCCTACATGTAGCCGCGGGTGTAGCTCTCGCCCGAGCCCAGGTGCCTGCGACGCTGGTTGTCACCGTTGGCGTTGTGCGAGGGGTGGTCCTCGGCGTAGAAGTCGCGCAGGGCGGTGGCGGCGTCGGCGGTACGTGCGGCATGGTAGGCGCCGGCGGCGGTGTTGCGGGCGATGCGGCTGGTGTCGGAGGCGATGCGGGCCGTGTTGGCGGCGGTCTCGGCGGTGTTTGCCGCCGTCGCCTGTGCCGCCGAGGCCGTCGCCCACACGCCGGAGTCGATGCTGTCAAGCGTGCGCGACATCTCGTCGAGCGTGCGGTTGGTGGTGTCGAGACGCTCCGCGACCCCGTCGATGCCGGCGTTGATGCTCTCGAGCTGGTTGGACATCACAAAGAGCTGCGCCATGAGGTCACGCATGTACTGGGCGTTCTCCATGCGCGTGAGCTCCAGCTGGTTGAGCTGGGCCGCCTGGAGCCCCAGGTTGGAGGTGCGGTAGCGCTCGGTCGCCATGTAGAGCATGGCCTCCTTGACGTCATCTGCGTAGCCGTTCTCCACGACGGCCGCGAGCTCGAGCGCGTTGGGGATGGCGTTGGGCATGAGGCTGATCTCGTCGCAGGTCTGGGAGATGCGCTCCCGTGCCGCGCCGCAGGACCTCTCGACGATGCCGAGCGTGAGCTCGCGCCAGGACTGCGCGTCCGACGAGATGTCAGCGCTCAGTCGCTTGAGCGTCCCCGCCTCCTCGGCCGAGAGCGGCCATTCGTAGCTCCCCAGGGCCTCCACCGTCGATGAGGCGATGCCCAACGACATGCGCTTCGCGGCAATCCGGTCCAGCTCGTTCGTGTACCACGTGGGGTCGGCCTCACGGTCGTTGATGTAGGCCTCCATCCGCCCTATGTAGTCGCTGAGCTCGCCCGACTGCCGCTCCTGGTCCTTGCGGCCGCTGTCGTTGAGGGCGATGAGCAGCACGGGGATGCAGAAGACGGACACGAAGTAGGCGCCAAGGCCAAAGAGCAGCCTGTGCGTGAGGTAGAAGACCGCGATGCCGATGATGACGGGCAGCCAGCCCTTCACGAAGGTGTTGATGCGGTCCTCGTTGCGGGCCTTGGTTCCCAGGATTCCCGCGAGCTGGCCCCGCTGCCGGCGGGCGTCCTCGAGCTGACGCTTGGGCTCGGCAAGCTCCTGAGCCACCTGCGCGCGGTGCTGGCCGATGGCCTGCTCGTTTTGCTGCTCGAGCGTCGGGATCTCCTGGGTGAGCCTGGACGTCGTCCTGCGGTTGCGCTCAACCGCCTTGGCCACGGCGTCGCGCTTGACGAGGTCACAGGCCAGGTCGAGGGCGTCCTCGACCTGGGGCAGCGGGTCCATGGGAAGGCGGTCGTCGTGGAAGTACCCGTCGAGGAGGTCGAGCCACTGGTTGTAGGGGAGCTTCTCCCCTCCGAGGGTGACGAGATCGGTGCAGTCGTGGGACGACCTGAGGACCTGGCTGGTGGACCCGAGCGTGACCTGGGACTCGTCGAAGCTGGGGACGTCGGGAAGCGCCCGCAGCCGCTTGTCGAGCAGTCCGGCCTGATAGACGAAGGCGTTGTCGGTCGCGACTTGCCTGAGCTGGGCGGCGAGCTGCTGGCGCTCCTGGACGGTGGTGGTCATATGCCCTCCCCGGGACTCTTTTCCAAACTGTGCAATTATAGTCCACGAGAAGACGGGGGTCATCACTGCCGCGTGACCCCCGATGAAACCCTCTCTCGATTTGCCGTCACCTCACGCGACGCTCGGCCATCTCGCCGGAACGGTAGGCCGCGAGGAGTCGCTGGAGGTCCTCGATCTGGCCGCGGATCCTGATGCCCTTGTCGGTGTCGGCGATGCGGATCTGCTCGCTCGCGTGCTCGAAGCGGTCGGTCTCGCTCGTGATGTCCGCGTTGAGGTCGAGCGCGTCGGCGATGGAGCCAAAGGGGCGGTGGGCCTTGATGCGTAGGCCCTTGGGGTCCGAGATGAGCGTGTAGCCCGCGATGCCTGTGGTGCTGTGGTAGGCCTCGCAGAAGCCGCCGTCGATGACGATGACGATGCCGCCTGCCTTGAGGGGACTCTCGCCCCTGATAGCGTGGACCGGCTTGTGGCCGTTGATGATGTGGCAGTGCTCTCCCGTCAGGCCAAACTCGGCGAGGATGCGCCGACAGGTGTCGGGGTCCTCGTTGAGCGTGAAGTAGGCGTCCTGCGGCTCCTTCCATGACGTCTTGTCGGGGATGAAGGCGCGCTCGAAGGTCTTGACCACGCGGCCGGCGAACGGCGAGCTCCAGCCGCACCACAGGTACCACATCCAGTCGAGGGCGTCCTGGTCGCCGTTTCGCCACGCGCGGCGCGCGATGCGGTCGCAGAAGTCAAGGTACGCACGACCACTGAGCGGCCCCTCCGGCGTGTCGACCACGCGCAGCGAGCCGTCCTCGTTGAGGGGCACGCAGCCGTGGAAGAGGAGGTTCCCGTTGTCGACGCGATAGGTCGAGCCGTGGTCGTAGAGGAAGCCGACGTGACGCCGCAGGCGGTCGGACTCCGCGAAGGCCTCGACGAAACCCGACATGACCTCGGTCTCCTGGGGCGAGAGCTCGTAGGGGTCGTTGGGGTCGAGGGTGGGGAAGTCGACGGTCGAGAGGGGCCACTCGCGGTCCCCGATGCGCACGACGCCGCGCTCGAGGTCCATCTTGTCGAGCAGCAGGCGGTCCTCCATGTGGAGCTCGGGACGGTGCTCGATGACCTGGCCCTCGAGCTTGAAGAGGATGACGTCGATGGCCCTCTCGGCACGGCTGACGGCGTTCTTGCCCGCGCCGCCGAAGGCGCCCGGCGCCTGGTCGCCGCCGACGGGGCGTGCGCCGGCGTGGGCGTAGGTGTGCTCGGCAAAGTTGTAGAGCTTGCGCAACGACACGCCATAGCCGCTCTCGAGCATGGCGAGCGTGCCGTAGCGCACGCAGGTGCGCACGACCGTGGCGATGCAGGCCTGGCTCCCGCAGGCGGCGCCCATCCAGGCCATGTCGTGGTTGCCCCACTGGATGTCGAGGGAGTGGTAGCGCATCAGGCGGTCCATGATCCGGTCGCCCTTGGGACCGCGGTCATAGATGTCGCCCACGATGTGCAGGTGGTCGACGGCCAGGCGCTTGATGAGCGTGGAGAGGCTCTCGATGAAGTCATCCTGGGCGCCGACCTCGATGATGGACTGAATGATGCGGACGTGGTACTCGTGGCGGCTCGTCTCGCCCACGGACGAGGCGCGCAGCAGCTCGTCGATGATGTAGGCATAGGCCTCGGGCATGGCCTTGCGCACCCTGGAGCGCGTGTAGAAGCCCGAGAGGTAGCGCGCGAGGCGCACCAGCCGGAAGAGGGTCTGGTAGTACCAGTCGTCGTTGGGGACGCCCTCCGCCCTCAGGCGCATGAGCTTCTCGCGGGGGTAGTAGATGAGGGTGCAGAGGTCGTCCTGCTCGCGATGGGTGAGCTCGCCGGAGAACGTGGCGCGGACGCGCTCGCGCACGACGCCCGAGCAGTTGTTGAGGATGTGGAGGAACGCCTCGTACTCGCCATGGACGTCGCTCATGAAGTGCTCGGTTCCCTTGGGGAGGTTGAGGATCGCCTCGAGGTTGATGATCTCGGTGTAGGCCGCTTGGCTGGTGGGGAACTTCTCGGAGAGGATCTCGAGGATTCGTCGGTCTGCGTCCATGGTCTGCACGGGGACCTCCTTGCGCGTTGCGTGAAATTGGCTTGTCTCACGACTCGATTATGCGCCAATCGCCGCGATGCGCCTCGTTGGCCCGCGACAAAATCGGAGGGTGGGTCCTGTGGCCCGGTGGGGTGCCGCCGCACCGCGTGCCCCGGCGATGCCGCGTGCGGGTATCGTGCAATGCACCGCCGTTGGTGCCAAGCGCTCCCCAACGTGCTAGAATGCCGACCCAGAGCTGTGATGGGGACGCGTCCCCGGGGCAGCGCGGATCACAGAGAGCGGGGGTGCTGAGAGCCCGCATCCGCGTCCCAGGGAACATCACCCCGGAGCTGCGGCCCGAAAGCGCGCATGCGCCGTAGGCGTCGCCGGAGTGGCCGCCGAGACAGGCCAGCCGAGTACTGCGGATCTCCCGCACGCTGGGTGGTTGAAGCGAGACGCACAGGAGGCGCCTTGTCCCAGCATGGAGGGACGGGCGCCTCTTTTGGTGTCCGGACGGACGGCCCTCGTGGCCGAGAAGGAGCTTTGAAGTGGCAAACGAGTACAAGGACACGATGAACCTGCCCAAGACCGAGTTCCCCATGCGGGCGGGGCTGCCCCAGGCGGAGCCCAAGCGTCGCGCGGCCTGGGACGAGGCGGGCGTCTACGAGCTCGCCCTCAAGAAGAACGCCGGCCATGAGCGCTTCGTGCTGCATGACGGCCCCCCGTACGCCAACGGCCCCATCCACCTTGGCCACGCGCAGAACAAGATCTCCAAGGACATCATCAACCGCTACTGGATCATGCAGGGCCGCGAGGTCCCGTACGTCCCCGGCTGGGACTGCCACGGCCTGCCCATCGAGAACAAGGTCGAGAACATGGTGGGCGGCGACAAGTTCCGCCAGCTCCCCACCGAGAAGATCCGCGAGCTGTGCCGCAAGATGGCGGTCGAGCAGGTCGACACGCAGCGCCAGGGCTTCAAGCGCCTGGGCGTGCTGGGCGAGTGGGACAACCCCTACCTCACCTACACCAACGACTACGACGCCACCGACATCGAGATCTTCAAGGCGATCTTTGACTCCGGCGCCATCTACCGCGGCCGCAAGCCGGTGCACTGGTGCAGCCACTGCCACACCGCCCTCGCCGAGGCCGAGATCGAGTACGGTGACGAGGTCTCGCCGGCCATCTTCGTGCGCTTCGAGATGACCACGATCCCCGCCGGCCTCGAGGCCTGGGAGGGCAGGCTCGACGTGGCCATCTGGACCACCACGCCCTGGACCCTGCCCGCCGACGACGCCGTGATCCTCTCGCCCGAGGCCCCCTACGTGGCGGTGGCCCACGAGGGCCGCGCCTACATCTTCGCCGAGGCCCTGTGGGAGAAGTGCGCCAACAAGTTCGGCTGGGAGGACGCCGAGCTGGTCATGGCGGGCGACGAGCCTTGGCGCGCGACCGGCACCGAGCTTGCCGGCAACCGCTACAAGCAGCCCGTCTTTGGTGACCAGGGCGAGGAGGGCGTGTTCATCTACGCCGACTACGTCACGCTCGAGGACGGCAC
>CAMPCT010000062.1 GCA_946647055.1 uncultured Atopobium sp.
GTAGCGCGGCCAGCTGGGCCACTCGCACAGGGGCATCTCGCGCGGGCCGTAGTCCTCGCGACGGTTCTGCGCGACCAGGCCCTCCGGTGCCTCTCCCCTGCTCACCCACGCGTCGAGCGCACCGAGCAGGTCGAGACCCATGTCGAAGCGGCCCACGAAGTGACCCATGCCCGGCACCACGAACAGGCGCAGGAACTCGCGCAGGCCCTCGCGGCCGTGACGCGACTCGAGCACGCCGTGGTACTGGATGGTTCCACGAACCGAGACGAGCTGGTCGTAGGTGCCGTGGTACATGATGGCCTTGCCGCCGTTGGCGCGGAAGTCCGTGAACTCCAGGTCGATGGCGTCGAGCAGCTCGCTCGTACGACGCAGCTCGGCCTTGTGCTCCTTGGGCACGAAGTCGGACGCGTCGTAGCCCTTCTGGCGCATGACCTGCTTGGCGATGGTCTCACGGGCCGATGCCGCATGGAAGCCGTCGGAGGCACCCGGCGCGCTCGAGAGTATGTTGAGCTGCATGAGCGGCGAGTAGTCGTCGCGCAGGGGCTCGCCCAGGGGCAACGAGTAGCCGGGGTAGGTGGTGAAGTCGTCGTCCTCGAGGAAGGAGTAGCTCAGGGTGCCCGTGATTCGTTCGACCACGCGCATCTGGGCGGGATTGAGAATGGCGGAGAGCCGCTCGCGCAGGACCCGCTCCCCCTTTGCCGCCGCCTGGTAGTTGCAGATGATGCCGTCTTCGATGCCATCGGCGGCATCCGCCACAGCCAGGACCTCACGATCGATCGCAGCCCAGGTCTCAGCGTCGATAAAGCCCTCTGTGCCGGCCTCCTCCTCTGCGCAGATGACGGCCAGACCATAGAGCAGCTGGCCCACCCAGAAGTTGGCGGGGTAGCCGCTGATGATGCCGTCGTAGTCGTATCCATAGCGCTGCGCTGCGACCAGGGCCTCGCGGCCCCCCTCGGACGTGCCCGCGAAGTAGCTGTGCTCGGGGTCGCTCCCATAGGCGGCACGCACGATGGCGAGGACCGCGTCATGGGCCTTCTTGACGGCGGCATGGGCGAAGTTCTCGAGCATCTCGTCGTTGAGGGAGAAGTCAGCCGTGCCCTCGGCAAAGGCGTTGTCCGCGTCGAACGGCGGAGTCTGATGGCCAGAGTCGCTGCCGTAGACCACGTAGCCCCGCTCGACCGGGACGGGAACCCCGTGCCACATCTCCTGGCCGATACCCGCACGGCCGAAGAAGGGAATCGAACCGTCGAGGCCGCCCCCGCCCACGTGCAGCATGCGGCCGTTCCACGGGCCCTGCGGCACCAGCACGCGGAAGCGGATGGGGTCGGCCGCGGGGTCGAGGCTGAGGATGCGCCCGTCGATCCGCCAGTGGCCACCGTCCTTCTCGCGTGCCTCGACCGAGTCTATGACCACGCCCCTGGTGGGCAGGCCGATAACATCGGCGGGAAAGCTGGTGGGGACGGCGGAGATGTCTGCGACGAGCGCGGCCATGGAGAACCTCCTGCAGAGACGGAATCCTACGGTTCCATTCTGCCGAGGGACACGCGCACACGATATTCCGCACGCAGACGAAACGCGCCGGTTTCCGTTGTCCCTTGTGGGCGAACCCTAACCGCGCTGGGGCACGCGGCGCCGGGGTCTCTCCTCTTCACATGAGAACAGGAATGGTTCTCCGTCTGTTCCGGTTGCGAGCAAAAGGTGCATTTCGCAGGTCGGCGTCTCTACCGCCCTTCGTTTGGGGCTAAGGTCTGCCACGTTCACATGACACGGCGATGGGAGGTGGCATGAATCGGGAGACGTTCTTCACGCACGACCGGCAGTTCTATGCCACGCTCTTCCCCCTCCTGGCGACGCTCGCCCTCCAGAACCTCATCGCCTACAGCGTCAACATGCTCGACAACGTCATGCTCGGCGCGTACGGCCAGACCTCCCTCAGCGGAGCGGCCACCGTCAACCAGGTCTTCTTCGTGGTCCAACAGTTTGCGCTTGCCATCGGAGACGGGCTCGTGGTGCTTGGCTCGCAGTACTGGGGGCAAGGACGCACGGAGCCCATCCGCAGGCTGACCGGAATCGCCCTCAGGCTGGGCCTTGCCAGCGGCGTCGTGATCGTGGTCGCCTGCGGCCTGTGGCCTAGGCAACTTGTTGCCCTGTTCACCAATGACGCCGAGATAATCGCCGAGGGCGTCGCGTATCTGTCCACCCTCAAGTGGACCTTCCTGCTGTTCATTGCCACGAGCATCCTCATGGCGGCGCTGCGCAGCGTTGGCGTCGTGCGCATCTCGTTCTGGGTGTCGTCAGTGTCGCTCGTCGTCAACGGCTGCCTCAACTACGCGCTTATCTTTGGGCGCCTGGGCCTGCCCGAGATGGGCATCCGTGGCGCCGCGGTAGGCACGCTCCGCGGCGCGTGTCGTCGAGCTGGCCATCATCCTGTGGTACCTGCTGGCGCGTGACGACCGGCTCCAGCTCTTCTCTGGCGGCCTACCCAGCACCGACCCCGCACTTCGCCATGACTACGCGCGCGTCGAGGTGCCCCTCATGGTCTCGCAGATGCTCTGGGCGATCACCGTCCCCCCTACAGACCGCAATTCTGGGGCACCTGTCGTCGGACGCCATCGCCGCGAACTCGGTGGCGACGACGTTCTACTCGTACCTCAAGGTGGTGGTCCAGGCCATGTCGGCGGCGTCGGCCGTCATGATCGGCACGGCCATCGGCCGCGGCGACCTAGGCCGCGTCAAGAGCGACGCGCGGACCCTCTCGGCCATCGACCTCGCGATTGGGGCGGTCCTCGCATTTGCCCTGATCATGCTGCGCGCTCCCCTTTTGAGCGTATACAGCCTGAGCGAGACCGCGCTCTCCTACGCGGACAGCCTCATCGTGCTCATGAGCGGCATCATGGTGGGCATGAGCTACCAGATGCCGGTGAGCATGGGCATCATCCGCGGGGCCGGCGACGTGCGCTTCGCCATGGTGATGAACCTCGTCAGCGTGTGGCTCATCGTCATGCCTCTTAGCTTTATGGCCGCCTTCGTATGGAGGTGGCCCATCGTGGCGGTGGTCGCGGCGCTGCAGTCGGACCAGGTGTTCAAGTGCGTCCCCACGTTCTTGCGCTTCCGCAGCTACAAGTGGGTGAAGGAGCTCACGAGACCAACAAGTGAAGAGAACGTCTAGAGAATCGTGGCGCCGACACAGAAGGGCCCGTCCCCCGGAGATGGGACGGGCCCCAAGGTTAGGAAGGGTCGAGGCTACTGCTGGATGCCCTGACCCTTGGCGATGCCAAGCGCGAGGAACCAGCACGCGACGGCGGCAACGTTGAGGATGGCCATGATCACGTAGAGCGTGGGGTAGCCAAAGTTGGTGGCCACGATGCCCGAGACGGGGAGCCACACGCAGTTGCCGGCGTAGAGCATGCCGACGAGCTTGGAGTTGGCGCTGGTGAGGTCGCCGGGGAGGAACAGCTTGTCGATGACGAGGTTGTTGGCGGTGGCGGCGGAGTAGCCCACGGCGTAGAGCAGGATGATGATCGCGAGGAAGACCATGCTGGGGTTCGCGCCGTAGAGCACCATGACGAAGTTGTCGAGCGCTGCGCAGATGACGACGAGGGCCAGGAAGGCCTTGGGGCCGATGGCGCCCAGGACCTTGCCGCTCACGAAGGTGAAGACGGCGGCGAGCAGCGTCATGACGCTGATGAGGGTGGCGGCCATGCCCAGCTCGATGCCGGCGTTGCCGAAGACGACCGTCGCGTACATGACGACGAACATGACCTGCCCGGCGCCCAGGAAGCGGGCGAGGCTCGAGAACCAGAAGACGGGGTTCTTCATGAGGGGGCCGCCGGTGGGAAGCTCGGCTGCGTCGGCAGACTCGGCGGTCGCCTCGACGGCGGGCGCGTTCTCGGCGCCCAGGGCGACCTGGCCGACCTCCTCGGGGGTGTTGCCCACGATCATGAGCTTCGCGATGACGACGAGCAGCACGGCGGTCACGACGCCCAGGATCATGAAGCCCATCTTGAGGCCCACGGCTGCGAAGACCTGCCCGCCCACGAACTGGTAGGCGGCGGAGCCGATCATGCCGGCTGCCAGCGCGAAGGCGATCTTGTCGGCGCGCTTCTCGACGAACCAGGCCGAGACGACCTCGGTCACCACGGCGAAGGTGCCGGTGCCGTTGCACACGCCCAGGATGGCGAAGGCAAGCGCCAGCATGGAGAAGCCGGAGCCCACACCAAGGATGACGGAGGCCACGGCGGTGAGGATGGCCGTGAGGTACATGAGGCCCCGGACATGCAGCCTCTGGTCGAGCGTGACGTACACGAGCGAGGTGAGGAAGGCGACCAGGGCCGTGGGCATGATGGCCGTGCTCACCATGGCCATGTCCATGCCGTAGGCATCCGGGAACAGGGCCATGCCCGACTGGTAGCAGGCAAGGAAGCCGAGCGAGCAGAACAGGAAGGCGGCGGCACCGAGGACGACCCGCTCGCCAGAGAACTTCTTCTCCATGACGATTACTCCAATGGTTGAATTGATGGTGGGGTTCTAAGAATGGGGGCGGGACGCCGGAGGGAGGGGCGCCCCGCCCGGAAGCGCATTAGTAGACGTCGACCTCAGCAGTCTTGCAGATGGAGAACGCGTTGATGTCGAACTGGTCGCAGTGGATGCTCTCTGGGGCGATGCCGTCCTCGACCCACTTCATGAGGGCGATGAAGCCCTCGGCGGTGCAGACGCCCGGGCCGCCGATGAGGTGGCCGTGGCCGTTGCCCGGGGTGAGGAACAGGCGGACGCCACGCTTGAGCTCGTCCTTGCCACCGCAGATCTCGGCAGCCTTGTCGTAGAAGCCGATGAGGCTCTCGGGCGGCACGGAGTCGTCGTCCTGGCCGATGGTCATGATCATCTTGCCGCCAGCCTTGACGAAGGCGGAGAGGTCCTCGTTCTCGCAGGCGATGTAGCCGACCTCCTCGGAGGCCATGGTCTTCTCGTAGACCTCCATGAAGGTGTCGATCGTGAGATTGCGGCGCCAGTCCCAGTTGAGGTCATTCATAGCCCAAGCCTGCATCCACTCGATGAAGAGGCACCAGCCCCTGGTCTCCCACTCGCCGTTCTCGTTGAGGACGGTCTCAGCAGGGCCGATGAAGCCCATGTCGCCCAGCATGCCGCCGGGGCCAAAGATTGTGAGGCCGGGCTTAGCACCCCAAGCCAGCTGCACGCCGTCGCGGCGAGGGCCGTCCCAGATCATCTGCATGACCTTGGCGTCGAGCTCGGTGATGGGACCCCACTCGGTCTCGGTGCCGATGCACGCGGTGGCGTCGAAGGTGGGGTGGAGCTCCTTGAGCCAGCCGTCGCGGCCGCCGTACTTCTCCCACACGGCCTTCTGGAAGGCCTCGAACTTGGGGCGCGGCAGGAAGTCGTGGTAGGTGTTCATGACGGCGTGGGGCCAACAGTCAGCAAAGGACATGCGGCCGTAGTAGACGGCCGGGGCGAAGGCCATGATGCCGTCGTAGTCCTCGGGGTACTCCACGGCGTCGACCACGGCCTCGCGGCCGCCGCCCGAGGCGCCCTCGAGGTAGGAGTACTCGGGCTTCTGCCCATAGATGGCCTCGGTCACGGCCTTGCCGATGAGGGCGCGCCAGTGGGCGGAGCGGAAGCCGACGTTCTTGATGGCCTCGGTGCGCATCTCGCCGGTCTCGGCGTCATAGGCCCAACTGAACAATCCGGGAGTGAGGTTGGCGCCGTCGGAGTACACCGTGGAGAAGTGGCCCATGAGGCCATGCCAGTAGTTGATGATCTCCGCGAAGGGCGCGGTGTGCGCGAAGCCCGGCTGCATGGCGCGCAAGCCCATGCCGCAGACGGCCAGGAGCCTGCCGTTCCACGTGGTGGGCAGCAGGATGTAGTAGGTCTCGACCGCGCCGTTGACGGTGCGGGTGACGCGGACCTCGTAGAACTCGGGCAGGCCGTGCGTGGTGAAGTTCTTGACGTACTTGGGGTCGGTCATGTCCATGCACTCGTCGGCATCGGGCACGGGCAGGTAGTCGCCCGTGGAGTTGAGCTCGACCATAGTGACCTTGAGCTCACCCTCGGTGTCGTTGAGGGCGTCGAGTGCCGCCTGGACGTGCTCGATGGTGGCGTTCTCGGCCGGGATGTCGAGCGGCTGGGCGTCGTCGTCCATGACGATCCACTGCTTGAGGTCGGTGCGCTCGAGCTTGAAGTTACGTGCCATTTTCTTTCCTTCCCTTCCCTATTCGTTATCGTACTTGCAACGGCGACCAGCGTTCATGCCTCCGGTGGTCGCAGTCAGCCAAAGGTGCAGTCGCCCGGGATGCGGACGCGGACGCCTGTCGGCGGGCATACCTCCCGCCGACAGGCGTTGGAACCGTTACGCGTAGACCTGGAGGGCCTCCTCGCCGCGCATGACGCGCAGCGCTCCCTGGGCCAGGGCGCCGATCTCGTCCTCGCCGGGGTAGGCGATGACCGGGGCGATTCCGCCCACATACTTGGTGATCTGGCCCACGATGTAGTCCGAGTAGGCAAGGCCACCCGTGATGAGGATGGCGTCGCACTGGCACTCGAGAGGCGCGTACATGGCCGCAATCTCCTTGGCCACCTGGTAGCACAGGGCGTCAAGGACCAGCTTTGCCTTCTCGTCGCCCTCGTCGGCACGACGCTCGACCTCGCGCATGTCGGCGGTGCCCAGGTAGCCCGTGACGCCGGCGCCATGGCGAATCTTCTTGAGGAGCTCCTCCTTGGTCCACTCGCCCGAGTAGGCCATCTCGACCACCTGGCACAGCTGGACGCTGCCCGGGCGCTCCGGGGTCATCGCGCCCTCGCCCTCGGTGCCGTTGTTGACGTCGATGGCACGACCGTGCTTGTGCGCGGCCACCGTGGTGCCACCGCCCATGTGAGCGATGATGAGGTTGGACTCCTCGTAGACCTTGCCGTTGTCCTTGGCCCACGTGCGGCCGATCTGACGGTGGTTGAGTGGCTGCCAGGTGGTGAAGCGCTCGACCTCGGGCAGGCCCGAGATGCGGGCGATGTCCATGAGCTGGTCGACGGTAGGCGGGTCAACGGTGTAGGCCGGGATACCCAGGGCGCGACCGACCTTGCGGGCCACGATGGGACCGAGCGCACAGGGGTGGTGCCCGCCGATGCGCCTGCCATCCTCGATCATCTTCTTGTTGATCTCGTAGGTGCCGCCGTCGATGGGCTCGCAGATGGGGCCACGGGAGACCACGGCGTCAAAGTCGTCGCCGTTGTAGCCGGCGTCGCCCACGAGCTTGGCGATGCCCTCCTCGCGCAGGGGCACCTGGTCGAAGATGCTGTCGAACTTGGCGAGCTCGGACGGCTCGTAGCGGATGGTGTCGACGAACTCGCGCTCGTCGCCGCGGTACACGCCGACCTTCGTGGACGTGGACCCAAAGTTGAGGACCACGATCAGGGGGTTCTCGGTGTTGTGCTTGTTGGTCATCGTTCTCTCTCCTCACACGAAGCCGGCGAGCAGGCCGCCCTTAGGCCTCGTCCTCTTCCCAGAGCCAGCTGCGACGCAGGTCGTACTGCCAAAGGTCCCTGATGTTGCCGTAGTAGATGGACATGTAGCGCTGCTTCTGGGGGTTGTCGTCCGCCGCGGCGAAGTAGCTGGAGTGGCTGCAGCCGCCCCACTGGTGGAGCTCGGTGTAGACGCCGGCCTCGCGAACGGGCTTGAGGAACTCCGGCGCGTTGTCGCGCTCGTTGCAGCTCTCGGGCACGTGGATGACGATGGGGCAGAGCCCCTTGCAGTCCCCGACGGTGGCCCGTCCCGGCACGGCCTCGGGGCCGAGCGCGTTGGAGCACAGGTTCTCGGGCCCCAGGTAGGCGGACCACATCATCGAGACCTGCTGCCAGTCGCAGGCGTCGTTGACGTACTGGCTGGAGGCGAAGCGCGGGCGGTCGTCGATGACGGGGTCCATGGCCACGACGCCGCGCGGCCTGAGGCCAAAGCGCTTGAGGCGGAAGGCCAGGGCCAGCGACAGCGCGCCGCCGGCGGACAGGCCCGTGATGACCACCTTGTCAGGATGGACGGAGAGCTCGGTGGCGTTCTCGACCATCCACTTGTAGGCGGCGTGGGCGTCGTCGAGCGCCGCGGGGTACGGGGCGTCCAGGCTCGTGCGGATCCAGGGGGACACGACGATGCAGTCGAGGTCGTAGCTGCACTTCTCGATGGGGGCCATCCAAGGGGTCCCGAAGAGGAAGGCGCCGAAGGACGCGTAGAACAGGACCTTGTTCTTCTTGCGGCGCTTCTTGGGGAAGCGGACGGTCACGCGGACCTCGGGGTCGCCCTCGTTGAGGCCGGGGACGTAGTAGTCCTTGGTCTCGCCATGCTCGGCGATCTCGGGGAACGCCTCGAAGAAGGCCGGCTTGGCGTCCTCGAGGGCCTGGTACATCTTGTCGCGCTTGGCGCGGCGCTTCTCCAGGGGGACGTCGGTGTCGAGCAGCTTCGCCGCGCTCGCGCGGCCGTCGATGTGGTAGGTGTCGACGATCCCGGGGTGGGCCCACTTCTCGTCGTTGCGGTCGATGAGGCGACTGGGGTCGATCATGCGCTCCTTCATCGCAAAACTCCTTCCGGCAAAACAAGAGGGGCGGGGGCAACACACTCCCCCACCCCACGAAACGGTTGGGGTCAGTTCAGGCGGAAGCCCAGAGACCTAGGCCTCGACCTCGCCGCACTTGGCCTCCTTCTCGGCATCCCAGGCCCAGGGACGACGCATGTCGAACTCGAAGTGGTCCTGGATGTCACCGAAGAAGTTGTCCCAGAAGCGCTTGGCCATGCGGTTCTCGTTCTCCTGCGTGAACCACAGGCTGCCGTGGGCGACGCCCTCCCAGACGTGCAGCGACGTCGGGACGCGGGCCGCGTAGAGCTTGGAGACGAACTCCATGGTTGCGTCGCGGTCCATGTCGGACTCGCCGATGTTGATGACGATGGGCGGCAGGCCCTTGCACTGCTCGACGGTGGCGTGGTTGGCGAAGGCCTCGGGCCCAAGGTAGGGGCTGGCGGTGTTCTCGGGGCCGTAGTACCAGGACCACATGGCGTGCAGGCGGCCGTGGTAGGCGGGGAGCTTGACGATCTTGCTGGACTCGAACTGGGCGCGGTCGTCGGTCAGCGGGTCGGAGACGACGACGCCGCGCGGGATGATGCCGTGACGCTTCAGGCGGAAGGCCAGGTTGAGGGCGAACTGGGCACCGCCGGACTCGCCGGTGAGGACCACGTTGTCGGGGTCGCCGCCGAACTCCTTGACGTGCTCGAGCATCCAGCAGTAGGCCGCGTGCTGCTCGTTGATCATCTTGGGGTAGCGGCCCACGAGCATGTTGGAGTACTCGGCGGTCACGACGACGCAGTCAAACTTCTTGGCCCAGCCCAGGATCTCGGGGTAGATGCCCGGGAGGTGCTGGAAGTATCCGCCTCCCATGACGTAGAAGAGAACGGGTCGCAGCTCGTCCTTCTTCTCGTTGGGCTCGACGACGAAGACGCGGGTCTCGATGTCGGGGTCCTCGGGGCAGCCCTTGCAGGTGAACTCCTTCAGGACGCCGTAGCCGGTGCCGCCCTTGATGTCGTCCTGACCCTCGAACGGCTTGTAGCCGGTCTTCTCGTAGAACTTGATGGTGCTGCGGTTGACCTTGTCGATCTTCTTGAGACGGTCCTCGAGGGGCTCCTCGGTGTCGAGCAGGAACTCGATGAAGTCGGCGTTGCCGGCGATCCAGTGGTTCTTGAGCTGGGGGTGCGCCCACTTGTCGTCTGTGCGGTCGTCGAGGCCACAGCCGTAGTAACCCTTGTCGTAAACGTCGGGAGCGTACGTGGTCATTGTCTTTCCTCCTTGTTGTAAGTGCTTGCCGTTGTCTT
>CAMPCT010000063.1 GCA_946647055.1 uncultured Atopobium sp.
AGCGCAACCTCTACCTCACCATGCAGCTCATGGAGCTCGACCGGCCCATGGTGCTTGCCCTCAACATGATGGACGAGGTCCAGGGAAACGGCGGCTCCATCCATGTGAACGAGATGGAGGGCATGCTCGGCATCCCCGTGGTGCCCATCGCGGCTGTGCGGGGCGAAGGCGTGGACGAGCTGGTGGGACACGCCCTGCACGTGGCTCGCTACCAGGAGCGGCCCGGCCGTCAGGACTTCTGTGACGCGAGCGACCATGGCGGGGCGGTCCACCGCTGCCTGCATGCGGTGATGCACCTCATCGAGGACCATGCCGACGCAGCGGGCATCCCCGTGCGCTTTGCCGCAACCAAGCTCATCGAGGGCGACCAGCTCGTCGCGGACTCGCTCGGTCTCGACCAGAACGAGCTCGAGGCCATCGAGCACATCGTTTCGCAGATGGAGCAGGAACGTGGCCTCGACCGTGCCGCCGCCATCGCCGACATGCGCTATGCCTTTATCCGCAGGGTCGTGGACGCCTGCGTGGTCAAGCCGCACGAGAGTCGCGAGCGAGAGCGCAGCCAGGCCATCGACCGCGTGCTCACCGGTCGCTGGACCGCGATCCCATCGTTCGCGGCCATCATGTTCCTTGTCTTCTTCCTCACGTTCAACGTGATCGGCGTGCCCCTGCAGGACGTGATGGGGGCGGGCGTCGAGGCCTTCAGCGCGGCTGCGAACGACTTGCTCGTCTCGGTGGGCGCCTCGGATGTCGTCCGCTCGCTCGTGGTCGACGGGGTCATCAACGGCGTGGGCACGGTCATCGTCTTCCTGCCGGTCATCGTCGCCATGTTCTTCTTCCTGTCCCTGCTCGAGGACACGGGTTACATGGCGCGCGTCGCCTTCGTGCTCGACCGGCTGCTGCGTCGCCTGGGCCTCTCCGGTCGCTCGATCGTCCCCATGCTCATGGGATTTGGCTGCACGGTGCCGGCCATCATGGCCACGCGCACGCTGCCCTCGGAGCGCGACCGCAAGATGACGGTCATCCTCACCCCCTTCATGAGCTGCTCCACCAAGATCGTGGTCTATGGCTACTTTGCCTCGGCGTTCTTCCCTCGGCATGCGGCGCTCGTGACGGTGCTGCTGTACGTGCTGGGGGTCGTGCTGGCCATCGTCACGGCCCTCCTGAGCCACGCCACGGTCTTCCGCGGCGATGCCGTGCCCTTCGTCATGGAGCTGCCCAACTACCGCCTGCCCAGTGCCAGGAGCGTCGGGCGTCTTGTATGGGACAAGTCACGCGACTTCCTCACCCGTGCGTTCTCGGTCATCTTCGTGGCGAGCGTGGTGGTGTGGTTCCTCCAGAGCTTTGGCCCCGGGCTGGACTTTGTCGACAACCCTGCAGACTCGCTGCTTGCGCTGGTCGCAGGCACCATCGCGCCGGCATTCGCGCCTCTGGGCTTTGCTGACTGGCGCATCTCGACGGCCCTCATCGTGGGCTTCATGGCCAAGGAGACGGTCGTGTCCACGTGCACGGTGCTCTTTGGGACCACGGCCGAGCTGCTTGCCGCCATAACGCCCTCTGCCGCCGCGGCGCTGCTCGTCTTCTGCCTGCTCTATACGCCCTGCGTGGCGGCGATTGCCGCCATCAAGCGCGAGCTGGGCTGGAAATGGGCAGGAGGCATCGTGGCCTTCCAGTGCGCCGTGGCTTGGGTGGTCGCGCTGCTGGTGCGGCTGGCGTGCGTGGCCTGCGGGCTGGCGTAGCGGACGCCGTATCCCAAAAACCACTGGGGGTATACCCCTCAGTGGTTATCCCAGCAACGTGTGGTAGAGGGCCTCGTCGCTGGCGAGGAAGACGTTGAAGACCACGGTCATGTTGACCTCGGGGTGCGTGTCCAGCCAGTCGCGCACGGTGCGTACGGCGATGCCTGCGGCCTCGTCTGCGGGGAAGCCGAAGATACCGGTCGAGATGCAGCAGAAGGCGATGGTCGTGCAGCCCGCGCCGGCCGCCGCATCGAGACAGCTCGTGTAGCAGTCGGCCAGCTGCAGGCGATGGCGCGCGGTGGGGTGCCCCTGGGCGATGGGTCCCACGGTGTGGATGACGTGGCGTGCCGGCAGGTTCCACGCGCCGGTCACCTTGGCCCGTCCCGTAGGCTCCTCGTGGCCCTGCTCGGCCATGAGCCCCGCGCACTCCATGCGCAGCTGGATGCCGGCGAAGGTGTGGATGGCGTTGTCGATGCAGTGGTGACCGGGCCTCCAACAGCCCAGCATCTGCGAGTTTGCCGCGTTCACGATGGCGTCTGCTGCCAGCGTGGTGATGTCGCCCCGCCACAGACGCAGGCGTGGGTCTGCGGGGCAGGGCGGCAGGTCCTCGACATGCGTGATGCCCGCGTCGGCGATCATGCCCTGGAGCAGCTCGTCCTGGAGGGCCAGCAGCTCGAGCGTGGCTGGAGCCGGCTCACGGGTGTTGACCAGTGCACGGAAGGTCGAGAAGAGGTCCTCGACGGGTGCCTCCGCATTGAGCTTCATGCGCAGGCCGCGCTCCTCGGCGAGGAGCGGTATCAGGCGCAGGAGCAGCTCGCGCTTGCGGTCGTCAGTCATGGCACGCCTCCAGCAGCTCGTCCAGCACGGCATCGATGTCCGCGTCCAGTAGGATGGACTGGTCGCGGATCTCACGCGGTGCCCACGCCTCGCCGTAGTTGATGCAGGCGTAGGTGGCAAGCGGGTTCTCTGCCGTCATCCGCCAGAACGGGTACTTGATGATGCCCGGGGTGTTGCCGCCCACACCCAGCTCCAGATAGAGCATGCGCAGGTCGTGATGACGACGGACGAAGTCCGAGTAACGCGCGGCCGCCTGGTGCCAGCCCTCGTCCTCCACGAAGGTCTCGTCAGCTCGCAGGTTCATGGACATGGGCTCGCCGCACACGGGGCAGCGTGGCACCAGCTCACTGGGCACACGCATGTCGCGCTGCAGCTCGACCATGAGCTTGACCACCTCGTAGTTGTCGTAGGTCTTGTCATGGCAGGGGACCGAGCACTGCCACAGGCCGTAGTCACCCTGGGTGTAGAAGAGGCGGTGTCGGTCGATACCGGCGGCCTGGAACTGGTGGTCGACGTTAGTGGTGATGACGAAGTAGTCCCTGTCATCAAGAATGCGCAGCAGCTTGGCATAGGTGTCCTTGGGTGCTGGCTCGTAGCGGTTGCACCAGATGTAGCGACTCCAGAAGGCCCAACGCTCCTCGGGTGTCTCGTAGGGGTAGAAGCCGGCCGAGTACATGTCGCGGAAGCCGTACCTGTCTATGAAGTCGGGGAAGAGCCGCTCGAAGCGCTCGCCCGAGTAGGTGAATCCCGCGCTGGTGGAGAGGCCTGCGCCGGCCCCGACGAGCACGGCGTCAGCCTCGGCAAGGGCGGCGCTCAAGCGCTTTATCAGGTCCTTGTTCGTATTCATGATGTGCTCCTCCTTACAGCCCCAGTGAAAGCTGGGCAGGCTTGAGGTAGCTCTTCTGGGTGGCCTGTGTGACCTCGTCATCGGGGTGCAGGCTGCCTAGAAGCAGCGGCGACTCCGGGTCGTGCAGGGCGTAGTTGGTCCGGGCCCTCTCGGGGCTCTGGTTTGCATAGCAGTAGCGGCAGCCGTTGGGACAGGTGTCGTAGGCACCCATGTCGCGCATCTCGAAGCAGTGGCAGTGCCGGCGCATGCCCTTGTGCCTGAGGTCCTTGAACTCCACGTCGTTGGCGCTGCCTAGGGCATCCAGCGTGACGCAGCCGCTCCGGTGGATGCCGTAGGCCGAGTAGTCCACGTCCGTGGCGCAGGTCTGCAGCCAGACGCCGTGGTCGGCCGCGATGGCCCCCAGCCCACGGGCGAGCTCGTCCATCTGGTCGGTCGAGAGGGGCATGAGCTCGGGCATGTTGCGCTCGAGCTTGCGGTACATCTCGACGAAGCTGAAGACGCAGCGGCCCACATGGCCGGCGAGCCGCGAGCACAGATGGTCGAAGGTCTCCATGTGCCGGTCGATGGTGTAGGTCCCCGTGAGCAGCACCGGGTCGTAGCGCCAGCAGATGCGCTCCCGTCCCGCCTGGGCCTCGAGCGCCAGCAGCGTGTCGCACGAGGCGTCGATGCTGGGTACGCCCGGCTCGATGTCGGTCCCATAGGCGGTGATGGTGTAGAAGAAGTACGTGTTGAAGCGGTCGGTTATCTCGTGCAGGCGCGGCAGGATGGGGGAGTAGTCCTTGCTGCAGAACACGACACAGTCCACGACGGCCGGGTCCAGCTCGTAGCGCGAGACCTTGTGCGGGAAGAGGGGGTTGCGCGCCAGCACGTAGCCCTCCTCGAAGCGCCGCAGCAGCCACGGGGTGTAGTACTGCACGGTATCGGTGCGCCCGCCGGTGTTGATGATCATGCTCTCACCTCCCACTACCAATTTGTGTACCACAATGACAGGACGATTGAGTCAACGTCTTCCCGTCGCCAATGCAAGCGGCCCGCCCCTGCTGGGACGGGCCGCCCTCGAAAGGAGGCGCATGGAGCCGTCGACTAGATCTCCTCGTAGAGGCCGACGATGGGATCCTCGTCGCACAGGGCGGCGAGCTTGGGGAAGGTGCTCGTGAAGTGCTCGGTCGCGTTGTGGAACTCGATGGCGGCCATGTCGCGCCAGAACTCGACGACGCAGATGTCGCGCGGGTCCTCGATGTTCTTGTTGAACGTGTACTCGCCGCAGTTGCCCTCCTCGGCACGGGCCTTCTCGCAGAGGTCGATGGTAAGGGCCTTGAACTCGTCGAGGACGCCTTCCTTGAGGTGCATCTTCGCAACGATCTTGATCATGGTGGGCTCCCTTCGGGTGTGACCTTGATGGTGACTCCATTGTGAGGGGAGGGGGCCGTTGTGACTATTCGTCTAAGCTGAGTTTGCGTTGAGCGATTCTGACGCAATAGCGGCGATTTCGGTAGTTGTGCCAGCATATTGTTCAGTTATTCTGATATCAAGCTGCCAATATCTGACCTTAGGTGAGGGAGGCTCCGTGTCCTGCGATGCCCTTGTGGTGAGCGACGTCATCTATGTTGCCCCACAACCCGACTGGAGCTTCCCAATCCACAACCACGAGCGCGAGGTCGAGCTCTCGTACGTCATGGCGGGGGCCGGCACCTTCTTCCACGACAATCGCACCAGGACCGTCCGCGAGGGAATGCTCGTGGTCAAGAACGCCGGACTCTCCCATGCCGAGCACTCGGACCCAGACAATCCGCTCGAACAGCTTTGTGTGTCCGTGCGCGGGGTGTGCTACGAGGGCCTGCCCGAGGGACATGTCATTCCCGATGACGCGGATCCCCTGCTCGAACTGGGAGAAGACCGCGAGCTTGTCGCAGCGTGCTTCTCGTTCTTGCGCGACCATGCCGGGGATGTCGATTATGAGTCCCTGTGTGGTAAGGCGATGGGTCTGGTGCTCGACCTCGTCCGCCTTCGCTGCTCGCGTGCCGGGGCAATGGGGGGCCAGGCAAGGCGAGGCGGGGAGGAGCTTGTCGCTGGGGCGACCGCCTACCTCGACAGGCACTTCCGCGAGAAGGTGCGGATTCGTGACCTTGCGTCACACCTCTTCACGAGCGAGGGCAACCTGAGCCGTCAGTTCAAGCGCGTGACCGGCTACACGGTGAACGAGTACGTGGTCAGCAAGCGCATGGGCGAGGCGCAGCGACTCCTCATGTTTGGCGACGACGACATCAAGGAAGTCGCACGTGCGTGTGGCTATGACAGCGTCCAGTACTTCTATCACGTCTTTGCGGAGCATGCCCACTGCACGCCTGCCGAGTTCAGGAGGCGCTACCGGGGCTGACGGTCCAATGGCCATGAGGGGAGTATCCCCTAATGGAGAAAAGCGCGAGCGGTTAGAGCATCAGGCGCTTGTTGCATCGGGTGCACTCGTAAAAGAGCAGCCCGTGTCCCTTCTCGCCCTCTGCTGGGGGCTCCCATCCCAGCTCGTAGGTGTGGTCGTGACCGTCGGGGCAGCTGCCCATGTCCAGGCCAAAGGGCACTAGGCCCGTGCTATCGAGGTCGAAGACCTGGTTGTAGAGGCAGGTGTACGGCTCGTCGAGCGGATGGTCCATGTGCAGATGGCCGTAGAACCAGCGGTCATAGGACACGACGCCTTCCACATGTTCCTCGAGCCAGTCGGTCCACTCGTCGGACGGTCCCCAGAAGCCCGACCAGCGAGCCCGATAGCGCTCGTACTGTCCCGTGGGCGGGACGTGCGTGAGGAGGTAGTCGACGTGTCCGGCCGCGCGGGCAGCCGCTGCGATGCGTTCGCGCTCGGCTGCGTCCGGAACCTCCTGAGGCCACCACGACACGTGGGGCGTGCGCCAGAACTTGTCGATGGAACGGCCACCACCCACCACGAAGAAGCTGTGTCCGCCAAACTCGAGGCGCTGACCACGCATGAGGTGCAGCACGTGTGGCCGCACCACATGAACTCGTCCGCCAAACCGCGCCTCCAACGGCAAGGCCTCGATGAGGTCGAAGTTCTCGTGGTTGCCGTCGAGGAAGAGTGTGGTGAAGGCCTGGCCTTCGAGCCAGTCAAGGGCATCTACCTCGTCCTCATTCGACGGGCCCTGCCAGAGCAGACCAAAGTCCCCCAGGATGACCAGGTAGTCGTCGCGGGTCAGATGCCGCCCTGCATCGCGTGCGAACTGCTCGACCTTGCCAAAGTCGGTGCGACCGTGCGTGTCCCCGGTGAGAAAGACCGCCATGGCTAGCTCCTCTCGCGCACGAAGACCAGGGTGTCGGGTGACGATAGCCTCTCGTCGAGAGCGTAGCCACGCTCCGAGAAGGTCGCAAGCCCGTCCGCGCGAGTGACACCGTGCTCGGCGCACCAGCGCACGAAGGTCCCACGTGCAGCCTTGGCCTCGGTTGAGCGTTGGACGAGCCGGCCTTCCCGCACGTCGCCAAAGAGGCAGGTGATGACGCGCACACCAAGCCCTGGCAGATGTGGCGTGACGGCCTTCGCGTACTCCATGGACGCCACGTTGACCACGCATGAGAACTCCACGGCGAGCGCGCCCGCCAGCCGGTCGCCCCAGTAGGCGTAGAGGTCCCGGTGGTCGTCGACGGCAAGGCGCGCCTGCATCTCCAGGCGGTAGGGGACGACCCCGTCGCATGGACGCAGCACCCCGTACATGCCCGAGAGGATCCGCAGGTGGCCCTCGAGCCAGCCGAGCGCCTCCTCGTCGAGCACCTGCGGGGCGAGATGCTGGTACTGGATGCCCTCGTAGGCAAGGACCGCCGCCGTGACGTCGCGCGAGAGGTCCATGTGGGCAAAGCGGTCGTAGTTGAGCACCGCGAGCTTGTCGCTGCACTTCCAGAGGGCCTTGGCCTCGCCATACGAGAGGGCGCCGACCTCGTGCGCAAGCCGCGCCGCGTCATCGAGGAAGCGCGGTGTCGAGGCTGCCCACGGCGGACCCTCCACCACGTTCATCTTCTTGGCGGGCGAGACAATGAACCCCAGCTCGGAGCGGGTACCCATGCGTGCCTAGCCCTTGGTGCGCACGCTTGCCAGGCTCGAGAAGTCCACGTGGCAGTAACCGCCGGGGTTCTTCTTGAGGTAGTCCTGGTGGTACTCCTCGGCCGGCCAGAAGCATGCGAGGGGTGCCAGCTCGGTCACCACCGGCTTGTCGAGCCCTGCCGCCACCTCGCCGAAGGCCGCCTGCAGGACGGGCAGGTCGGCCTCGTCGACGTAGTAGACGCCGGTGCGGTACTGGGTGCCGCGGTCGTTTCCCTGGCGGTTGAGGATGGTTGGGTCGATCACCTTGAAGTACTGATCCATGATGGTGGCCAGCGTCACCTCGGTGGGGTCGTAGCGTACGCGCACGGTCTCGGCGTGGCCGGTCGTGTTGGTGCAGACCTGCTGGTAGCTGGGGTTGTCGACGGTGCCGTTGGCATAGCCGCTCTCCACGTCGACGACGCCCGCGATGCGCGAGAAATACTCCTCGATGCCCCAGAAGCAGCCCCCAGCCAGATAGATCTCGCGAATCCCGTCGCTCATGCGTCCTCCCTCGGGTGTCATTGTCCCGGTCATTATCCCTTTTGGCCAGCGGCCCTGTTATCGTGTTTCGTCATATTGGCAAAACGGTAGTTTCACTATCAGATGATAGCGGGACTACCAAATCAGCAAAATGCGGAAAAGTGATATGGGGCGGCCCCACAGCCTTCCCGGTCGCCTGGCATCTACCGGTGGTAGTAGCCGTGGCGCTCGTACTTTGGCTCGCAGCAGACGTTGATGCCCAGGTCGCGGTAGACCTTGCGGTCCGTGGGCGAGATGATCACCGAGAAGTACGCGTCGCAGCCCTGGAGCTGGTCGGACGCGTCGATGGCCTTGGCGGCGAGCGGGTCGGTCGCCGAGCTGATGGACAGGGCGATGAGCATCTCGTCGGAGTGCAGGCGCGGGTTGCGGCTGCGCAGGTGCTCGGTCTTGAGGTGGGTGATGGGCACCAGGGCCTCGTCGCTCACGATGTAGGTCTTCTTGGGGATGCCCGCCTCGTGCTTGAGGGCGTTGAGCAGCAGGCTCGACGCGGCGCCGAGCAGGTTGGACGTCTTGCCCGTCACCACGTCGCCGTTGGGCATGACCATGGCGGCCGCCGGGGCGCCCGTGACCTCCTCCTTGACGAGGCAGGCCGAGTGCGCGGGGGAGAGGTCGACGGTGACCTCGACCTGCTTCATCAGGATCTCGATCTTCTCGAGCGCGGCCGCACCGACACCGGTCTTCTTGAGCTCCTCGGCGGTGTTGAAGTAGCGGCGCACGATCTCGTGGCGGCCGGCGTCGCGGCAGACCTCGTCGTCGCTGATGCACAGGCCAACCATGTTGACGCCCATGTCGGTGGGGCTCTGGTAGGGGCTCTCGCCAAGGATGCGCTCCATCAGGGCCTTGACCACGGGGAACGACTCGACGTCACGGTTGTAGTTGACCGTGACCTCGTTGTAGGCGTCGAGATGGAAGGGATCGATGATGTTGTTGTCGTCGAGGTCGGCGGTCGCGGCCTCGTAGGCGACGTTGACGGGGTGCTTGAGCGGCATGTTCCAGACGGGGAAGGTCTCGAACTTGGCGTAGCCGGCCTGCACGCCGCGCTTGTGCTCGTGGTAGAGCTGCGAGAGGGCGGTCGCCAGCTTGCCCGAGCCGGGGCCCGGTGCGGTGATGACCACGAGGGGACGGGTGGTCTCGATGTAGTCGTTCTTGCCGAAGCCGTCCTCGGAAACGATGTGGTCCACGTTGGAGGGGTATCCCTCGATGAGGTAGTGACGGTAGACCTTGATGCCCATCGACTCCAGACGGCGCTGGTAGGCCTCCGCCTTGGGCTGGCCCGTGAACTGCGTGATCACGACGGAGCCCACGTACAGGCCCATGCTGCGGAAGGCGTCCATGAGGCGCAGGGCGTCCTCGTCGTAGGTGATGCCGATGTCGCTGCGGCGCTTGGAGCTCTCGATGTTGCTCGCGCTGATGACGATGACGATCTCGGCGTCGTCCGCCATGGTGGCGAGCATGCGGACCTTGGAGTCGGGCTCGAAGCCAGGAAGGACGCGGCTGGCATGGTAGTCGTCGAAGAGCTTGCCGCCAAACTCGAGGTAGAGCTTGCCGCCAAACTGCTCGATGCGCTCGCGGATGCGCTTTGCCTGCAGCTCGATGTACTTGTCGTTGTCAAATCCGATGCGCATGTTGCGCCTCCTCGCCAATGGCGTCGTTCAGTTCCTTTCAGTTTCGCACATGGGAGGCGGATTGAGCGCAACTTTCATCGACTTGCATAACGTTCAGACGCAATTGGCGCGACGTGCATAT